>JAFYHD010000007.1 GCA_017539325.1 bacterium
AGTCGGGGCCCTAAGGTCCGCCACAAGGTCCGCGACCGTCCAATCGGTCTCATGCCCCACCGCCGAAACGGTCGGTATCTTCGAGGCCGCTATGGCCCTGGCCACGCCCTCGTCGTTGAAGCACCAAAGATCCTCCATGCTGCCGCCGCCGCGCCCCACGATCAGAACATCGATGGGCGTTTCTGGATGCTGCTCGTTGTAGAGGTTGCAGTTCTCTATGGCGGCGATTATGGAAGCCGGCGCGTCCTCGCCCTGGACCAGAGCGGGCGCGAAAACCAGCCTGCACGGGAAGCGGCGGAACAAAACGTTCTTAACGTCCCTCAAAACGGAACCGGAAGCGGAGGTGACGAAGCCTACGGTCTTCGGAAAAACAGGCAGAGGTTTTTTCCTCTCCTCGGAAGTAAGACCTTCCTCTTCTAATTTCTTTTTCAGCGCCTCGAGCTGCAGCTGTTTGGCGCCCACTCCGCAGGGCTCCATGTCCTCGCATATGATCTGATAGCGTCCGCTGGGAGGATAGATGTCGACCTTGCCTCTGACTATGACGAGCATGCCGTTTTCAGGCAGGAATTTCAGACGAAGGTTGGCATTGCGGAACATCGCGCAGCTGATCTGCGTGTTCTCGTCTTTAAGGGAAAAGTAATAGTGGCCGGAGGACTGCTTGACGAAATTGGAGATCTCCCCCACTACGAAAACGGAAGCGAAATTATCACGCAGAAGATGCTGGAGCCTCTCCGTCAGTTCACTGACCGTCTGAGGCTTCAGCTCGTCAATTTCTTCCTCTTCTTCAGGTTCAGAAAGAGAGAACTCCCCGGGCTCTTTGAAGAGATCGAGGAGTTCTTCCTGGTGTGCCTTTTTCTTTCTAGGCATAAAGTGTTAGTTGATGGTCTGCATCTCGATGACCAGGCCGCCGTTGGTCTTTTTCATCGGGCTGGTCTGGGGAGCGGCAGGCGCGGTGGGAGCCGCGGGCGCGGTTTGCTGCGGCGCGGTCTGCTGCGGAGCGGTCACCTTGATCTCCATAGACTGGGGCTGCGGGGTGACGGTCACTTCGCTCTCAAAAAAGCTCGGCTGGGCGGGCTGCGTCGGCTGAGTCTGCTGAACAGGCTGGACCGGCTGAACGACCGTCTCTTCCTTCACTATGACGACTTCGGGCTGCTGGATCTGGACGAAGCCCTGTCCGTTCAGTTCGTCGAGTTCCGTCTGGGCAGCGGACAAAGCTTCGGCTTTGGCCTGGGCGACCTTGGCGGCTTCCCTGGCGGCTCTGGCTTTCGCCACGGCGGCTTCCTGGGCCTTCTCGGCTTCCTTTCTGGCAGCCTCGACCTTCTTCTGGGCGGCGGCCTTGGCGTCAGCCGTTTCTTCCTTTACGGCGGCTTCTTCGGTGGCGGCTTCGGCCTCTATGGCAGCCGCTTCTTCCTCAGCGGCGGCGAAAGCGGCTTCTTCGGCCAGGGCTTTCCTTTCAGCTTCTAAGGCGGCCTGCTTTTCAGCCTCGGCTTCTCTTTCGGCCTTTACGCGGGCAAATTCGGCTTCCCTCGCTCTCTTCTTGCTGCCGGCCGTCTGGAAGGAATAGACCGCTTCGTCTATGACGCCTTTGACAGCGTCGGCCTGGCTCGTTAAGCAGGAGAAGTCCAAAGAATAGATGTTCTCGTCGCCGCAGACAAAGTAGCCGTAGTGCGTGACGTCGACGGTAAGGAGGGCGTTCTCAGTGGAATTCTCTTTGCCTCTCCAGGCGTAAGCCACGGCCGGTTCGCCGCTGATCTTGACGAGCTGGGGGGCGTCGATCAGAGCGCCCCTGCTTTCAAGGCTTTCCTTCAGCTTAAGGGCGGTCTCGCCTTTTTCCATATTGAAGGGCCTCAGAGCGTCGATGCGCATCTGGCTCCTGTAGCCGTCCTCGTTGGGCGCCACAGCCATGATGGTGTTGGGCATAGTATCGTCGCCGGGCACAACGTCCCAATCGGAGGGCAGCGTGACCGAGCAGCCGTTCTCAAAATCAATGGTCCTCTGGGTCGGAGCGGAAGAGCAAGCCGCCAAAAGGATCACCGCGAAAAGTACCAAAAGAATGTTTTTCATAAGCGTAAGCCTTCGATGTTGATTAGACTCCTATTATTTTACCAAAAACTCCCTCCTTAATGCCGAAACAAAGCGCCCGGCCCGTTTTGCGATAATTTCTCCCTGTTTTGTTAAAATTAGTGGAAGCAATATTTCATATCTCATGCCAACCAGGAGACAAAAATGGCCTATCTTGAACTGCAAAGCGTAAAACGCCGTTTGCACGGCTTTCTTTCCAGAATCTCAGCCAGGTGCGTAAAAGCCCGGAAGGAAGCAAATGAAGTATTCATCGCTCCATGCGGTTACAAAGAAAGCAACACCCCTCCCCCGAAGAAGGATTTTGTCCCCTACGAGCAGGATTCCGTCTGGGCGAAAACGAGGGAAAAGCACTGCTGGTTCCGCGTCAAATTCGACGTCCCGAAAGAATGGGGCAAAGATAACCTTTACCTCAACATCAAGCCTGAGCGCGGGACCGCCTGCTTAACAACGCAGTACACCGCCATCAAAGGCGGCACGGCCATCCAGGGCCTGGACGGCAACCACACGAGGGTCAAGGTCGAATCTTCCGACAAAGAGCTTTACCTCTACGCCTATTCCGGCTGCCCCATCGACCACATCGTCTCTTTCGCCTGCGAGCTGCAGCTAATCGATCCCGAGGTCGAAGGTCTCTACTACGACCTTAAGATACTTGAGAACGTTCTGAAGTTCGCGGATGAGGAAAGCCTTCTCGTCTCCCAGGCCAAGGACGCCGTCAACGGCGTTATCAACAGACTGGACACGAGAGATTTTGAAAGCCCGGACTTTTCCAAGACCGTCTCCGAGGCGAGGAAATATCTCAAGGAAAGCTTCTACGCGAAGCAGACGCCCATAGACGAAGCCGTCTACAACATCGGGCATACCCACATCGACGTCGCCTGGCTCTGGCCCATGCGCCAGACGAGGGAAAAAGCCCAGCGCTCTTTCGCGACCGTCATCGCCCTGATGGAAAAATATCCCGAGTACAAGTTCATGTCCTCGCAGCCGGCCTTGTATTATTTCGTCCAGCAGGACGACCCCAAGCTATTTGAGAAGATCAAGGCGCGCGTAAAAGAAGGCCGCTGGGACATCGAAGGCGGCACCTGGCTGGAAATGGACTGCAACCTGACTTCCGGCGAGAGCCTTTGCCGCCAGCTGATCTTCGGCCAGCGCTATTTTGAGGAGAACTTCGGACGCCGCACGCGCTCCCTGTGGCTCCCCGACGTCTTCGGCTACGCCGCCGCGCTGCCGCAGATCCTTATGCTGTCGGGCGTCGACACCTTCGTGACAAGCAAGATCAGCTGGAACGAGACCAACAGGATGCCCTGGGACATCTTTGAGTGGCAGGGCATCGACGGCACCAGGATCCTTTCCTACTTCATCACTTCCCAGGACACCGAGAAAGGCAAGCCCGCCTCCCGCTACACGACCTACACCGGCGACACCCTGCCCTCTTGGCAATTCGGCACCTACCGCCGCTTCGTTCCCAAGGAAGCCTGCGACGCCGTCCTCAACACCTACGGCCACGGCGACGGCGGCGGCGGCCCCACAGCCGAAATGATCGAGTACGTCGCTCGTCAGAAAGACGGCCTCACCACCCTTCCCAAAGCGAAATTCGCCACCGCCACGGAAACGCTCGAAAAGATCCATAAGAAAGCCAGATCTGTCGAGCTGCCGGTTTGGCGCGGCGAGCTCTATCTGGAGTTCCACCGCGGCACCTACACCTCCGTGGCGGGCGTTAAGAAAGGCAACAGGCGCGCGGAATTCAATCTCCAGACCGTGGAGAACATGGGCGTTCTGGCCAATTCCTTCGGACTTGCGAAATTCTCCCAGAAAGAATTGGCGGACATTTGGCGCTGCGTCCTTACAAACCAGTTCCACGACATCCTGCCCGGCTCTTCCATCAACCTCGTCTACGACGTGACTTTGAAAGAACTTGCTGACTGCAACGCGGCCCTTCTGGACAAGAAGCAATCCTTCGCCAAACTTATCGCAGGCAAAGTCAAAGCCAATGACAAAGGGCTCGTAGTCTTCAACCCGCACGGCGCGAAGCTTACCGCCAACGTGAAAACGAGTGGCGGCTCCGCCCTGGTCAAAGACATTCCCGCCCACGGCTGGAAAGTCGTTCCCGAAGCCGAAGTCATAAGCAAAAACTCCATCTCCGCCTCCAAGACTTCCCTGGAGAACGACAAAGTTAAGCTCTCCTTCGACAAATACGGCCGCGTCAGTTCCTTCGTCGCAAAGGAAGCGAAACGCGAGCTCGTGGAGAAGGGGCAAGCCTTCAACACGCTTAAATTCTACGAAGACAT
>JAFYHD010000050.1 GCA_017539325.1 bacterium
CGCGGAAGGCCAATGTCGATTATTTCCGTGCGGCCCAGGTGTTCGTCCCCTTCCGTTAAAGTGACGAGTTTCCCCTGCCCGAATGTGACGGTCCAGTCGGCCTTGACGAAAAGCCTGCTCTCGTTTCCGTCGGCGGAAAGTCCGCTGGGAACGTCGAGGGCGAGCGTTTTGGCCGGATGGGCGTTAATGGAAGAGATGGCGGAAGCCAAGAGCGCGCTGGCGCTGCCGCTGAAGCCGGTGCCGGTAAGACCGTCAACGATTACGTCGCCCTGCCAGATGGAAAGATATTCCGCGACCTCTTTCGGGTCTTTCAGGCCGGCGATCTTTATCCCCAGCGTTTCCAGTCTTTGGAACTGGACGAGCGCGTCCCCTTTCAGCTTAGAATAAGTTCCCAGAAGCGCGGCGTCGCAGTGCAGACCGGCCTGAATAAGATAGCGCGCCACGACCCAGGCGTCGCCGCCGTTGTTGCCGCAGCCGCCGATGACCAGGAAACGCTTTGATACCGGCGCGAAGACGTCCGTCAGGAACCTGAAGGCCGCGTACCCGGCCCGCTCCATGAGGACGAGCCCGGGAGTACCGCCCGCTATGGCGGCAGAATCAAGCGACCTTATCTCTTCCGCTTTGAGAAAGTACATAAAGGGAAAAAAAGCGCCGCGGTTGCGCGGCGCTCATGCTTTTTAGAAGGACGGGAGCTTGGAAATGAGGATCAGCGAGAAAGCCATGATGAAGATGGCCACGGTCTCGATAATGCCCAGAGCCAGCAGGTAGTTCACGAAGCCCTTGCCGGTCTCGCCGAAAGCGTCGCAGGCGCCCGCGGCAGCCTTGCCCTGCATCCAGGCGGAAAGGCCGATGGCGATGCCGCCGACGATGCCGATGGCAAGATACGTCGCGAAGTACTGAGGTGCGCCGCCCATGATAACGAACATGATGATCATGCCGTAAATGGTCTGGGCAAGCGGCGCGCCGGCGAAGACCGTCAGCTGGAAGCTGGCGGGTTTGTTTTGCATGTAGCTGCGCTTCCAGGCGCCCACGGCGCCCTGACCGGCACAACCGGTGCCAAGAGCGGAACCCATTCCGGCGAAGCCAACGGCGCAGAGAGCGCCAGCGTACATCAGAGCGGTTTGCAGAAAGTCGTTCATATTTATTCTCCTTTGATTAATTGTTTTCTATTGATCCACTGAAGGGCTTGTAAGCCTTGCCCTCCCAGTTTATCTGCATATGGTTGGAAAATTCCAGCGTGTTGAGCCTCAGTCCGTGCACCAGAACGCTCATCATGCCAAGGGCGATGTTGAGGACATGGCCTATCACTATGACCAATCCCCCGCAGATCCCGAAGACGATGAGCTTCCAGCCCGTCTGTCCTTCATAGAGCATCGCGCCCATAGAGTTGAAGCAGGTGGCGATGTAAGTTCCGGAGAGTCCCACCGCGAAAAGACGGATGTAAGAAAGAACGTCCACGAAACTGTTGATGAAGTTGAAGGGCGTGTAGAGTACGTCGCCGATCGAACCCCAGTTGACGCTGAATAGCAGGATCAGCACAGCGCCGATAATGCCGCCGGCGTAGCACCAGACCGGGAAGGACTGCACACTCGTGTGCTCGACGAACGGGAAGGTGTCCCCTACGATCATCGTCACGATGGCGAAGAAGTTGCAGGTGATGAAGAACATCCAGCCTAAGTTGCCGAGAGCTTCCCTGACGGAGCCAGCGATGATGGCGCGCCAGATCCTGGCGCCCGCCAAATGCGTCAGCGCGATGGCGAAGCAGAACCACTGGACGCAGGCCATCGACTTCTCCCCTCTCAGGCAGGGCAGGCCCTGCAGGAAGGGCGGCAGACTGTCTTTGGCGATGCCGAAGAAGGCGCCGTTCAGAAGGCCCCAGACAACGGTGCCGCAGGAGAGGATGATAAGGAAGATGATGGCGGGCTGGGCCGCCTTGGCCTTCACTTTCAACTTCAGGATTATCGAGGCTATGAGATAGATTAGGCCGTAGCCCGCGTCGCCCACGATGATAGAGAAGAAGAGCGTGAAGTAGATCATGACCGGAAGACTGACGTCGCACTCGTTGTAGCCGGGCATGGCGTCGATGAAGTCGAAGACGACTTTCACAGGCTTCAGCCAGCCGGGCAGGTCGAGGAGCGTCGGAACGGAGGGATCGTTGCGGTCGGCCTTCTCGTACCAGAGTCCCCAGCCCTCCGCCTTGGCGGTCTCGATAAGTTTGGGCATTTCGGGATCGGGCACGAAGCCTTCTAAGTAAACGATCTTGCCTTCCACCGTCACGGAATCGAAGGCACTGGCGTAGGCGTATTCCCTATCCAGTCTCTTCAGATATTCTTCCAGGGCGGGAATGGCGCCTCTCAGGCTGTTCAACTCTTTCGTGCTTTCTTCTGATCTTCTCAAGAGGCCTTCGCGTTCCAGCTTCAGCTCTTTGGTCGACTTCTCGGGCAGGGAGACTTCCTGAAGTTCCAGATTGAAGTCTTCCCTACCGCAAAGGGCGAAGTAGACCTGGCCTTTCGCTTTGGCGATCACCTGCTTGATGACGCCGTAGGGCGCTTCGGGCTCCTGCTCTTCCTGGCAGGAATAGAGCTTCACTATTACGCCGCTCTTTCTGAGCTCGCGGATGACGTTGGGGTCGAAATCGCCCCAGGCGGCAAGCAGCTCGAGCTGGTTAGTGAGTTTCTGCGCGTTATCCGTATCGGCGGAAATGGAGGCGGTGAGCTCCTGGACTTTCTTGATGATCTCTTCGGGAGAAAGCTCGGGAACTTTATTGCTCTTCGGGCAGTTCAGAAGCGTGTTGACGACGCCTTGGGCGACCTTGATCCTGTCGGAGACAGAATCCTTGGAGCGGCGCTCGGGCTTTTCTTTCTGCGTGATGTGTAAGACGCCCAGCTCCCTCAGCTTTCTCAGGAGTCCCGCTTCACCGGAAGAGACGGAAAGGACCGCGACTTTTTGCATATCAACTATCATGCGGTCAGCCCTCCTTTTTCTGTGCTTTTGCGCTTGGCTATTTTGCCTCTCACAACGGCGCTGGCCTGCTGGTCGCCGATGAAGATCTGGATCTTCCTGATGTTCGATCTGCATTCGGGGATCTTGACCTTGTCGAAAAGGTTGATCCTCTGAACGGTCACGCGCATCTCGGCGTTGATGAGGCGCTGCTGCTCGCTCAATACGGCGCGCTGGTTCTGCAAAGAACTGAGTTCCTTTACGGCCGCGATGCCGTAGTCGACCCAGGCGGGAGTCGTCGTAAGGTCGTAGTCGCCGAGCTCGAATTCCGTCTCCTCGTAGATGGGGATGGGAACGCCGGCGATGTTGCCGCTTTTCGTCTTCACGGCCTTGACCGAAACGAGCTTCTCAAGATCGACCGGCTCACTAAAGAGCAGGCTCCACTTGCCAAGGCCGCTTTTGAGGTCTTTCTCGCGTTTTACTATTTCAGCCTGTTCTTTCTCGATGCGTCTCACCTCCGCCACCAGCTGCTCTTTTTTCAGTTCGAGCGTGGGCAGGAAGCGGCGGTAGCGGGCGAGCGCGTCGCGTTCGCTTTTCAGGGCTGATTTGGAAAATTTAAGTTTGGCCATTTTTATTTAGCGGGCCAGTACTTGGCTATGAGTTCCGGTTTAATGCTGATCTCGGTCTTTTCGAAACATTCGCCCAGGATCTGCCAGCAGAGGTCAAGGGCGCCTTCCAGAGGAATGTTCACGGATAGATCCATGAGCTTGTCCTCGAAAAGCTTTCCGTACTTCAGAAGCTTCATGTCCCAGGCGCTCATAAGGAAGCCCATGGACTGTTTCTCCTGAGTCTCGCGGCACTGGGCGTAGAGCTGGATCATGGTGTTCATGATGGCGCGGTGGTCGTCGCGAGTCTTGTTGTTGACCTGCTGTTTCAGACGGGAAAGCGAACCGAAGGGCTCGATGCGGCCGTTCTTCAGATAGAACTGGCCTTCCGTGATGTAGCCGGTGTTGTCCGGGACAGGGTGCGTGACGTCGTCGCCGGGCATGGTCGTGACGGCCAAAATGGTGATGGATCCGGCGTCCTCGAAGTCCACGGCCTTTTCATAACGGCTCGCGAGCTGGGAATAGAGGTCGCCGGGATAACCGCGGTTGGCCGGGACCTGTTCCATAGTGATGGCGATCTCTTTCATGGCGTCCGCGAAGTTCGTCATGTCGGTCAGAAGGACAAGCACGCGCTTGCCGTTGACGGCGAACTGCTCGGCGGTGGCCAGGCACATATCCGGCACCATCTGGCATTCCACGATGGGGTCGGCGGCCGTATGCACGAACATGACCGTCCTGACAAGGGCGCCGCGTTCCTCGAAGGTGTCGCGGAAGAAGAGGTAGTCGTCGTGCTTGAGACCCATGCCGCCGAAGACGATGATGTCGACTTCCGCCTGCATGGCGATGCGGGCCAAAAGTTCATTGTAAGGTTCGCCGGCGATGGAGAAGATCGGGAGCTTCTGGGATTCGACGAGCGTGTTGAAGACGTCGATCATCGGGATACCGGTCCTGACCATGTGGCGCGGGATGATGCGCCTGGCGGGGTTCACGGAGGGGCCGCCGATGTCGACCGCTTTGCCCTGGAGGGCCGGGCCTCTGTCGCGGGGCTGGCCGCTGCCGTTGAAGACGCGGCCCAAGAGGTCGTCACTGAAGGAGACCTGCATGTTGCGGCCAAGGAAACGCACTTCGTCGTTGGTGGCGATGCCGCGGGCGCCCGCGAAGACCTGCAAGGATACGAGGTCGCCGGCGATCTTGATGACCTGGGCCAGCGAGGTGCCTCGCCTGCTCGTCACTTCCGCGAGTTCGTTGTAGCCTACGCCCGTGGCGGAGACCGTAATAACGCTGCCTGCTATCTGTAAAACTCTGGTGTGTATAGTCTGCATATTGATTTCTCCTTACGCTCTGCGCTCCGCGACATGTTTGTCAAGAAGGTCCTCGGCCTCTTTGCACTTCTCGCTTCCCCACGGGGAAATGTTCCAGTTCTTGAATTCCCTGGTCAGTTCGAGGAAGAAGGTGCGGGCCTGGTCCTTGCTGTCGAAGGTGAATTTCGTCTTTATGATGGAGAGCATCTTCTCGAAGACGTAGCGCTGGCGCTCAAGCGAACAGGCCGCGTCCACTTCGTCGAAGGAGTCCTGCTGAAGGAAAGCGTTGTCCAAGAATTCGGACTTCAGGAAGAGGACGAAGTCGTCCATAGAGGTGCCTTCTTCGCCGACCACTTTCATCATCTGAGAAACTTCGTTGCCGCGCCTCAAGATCGCCCTGGCTTCCGGAACTTTCTCAGAAACCGGGTTGGGGTATTTGCTCCAACTATCCAGCGGGTTGATGGCGGGGTACCTGCGGGCGTCGGAACGCTCTCTGGAAAGGCCGTGGAAAGCGCCCACGACTTTCAAGGTGCCCTGCGTGACAGGCTCTTCGAAGTTGCCGCCGGCGGGGCTGACCGTTCCGCCGATCGTGACGGAGCCTTTCTCGCCGTTGTAGAGCTTAACGTAGCCGGCTCTTTCGTAGAAGTTCGCTATAAGAGATTCAAGGTAAGCCGGGAAAGCTTCTTCGCCCGGGATCTCTTCCAGACGGCCGCTAACTTCGCGCAGGGCCTGGGCCCAGCGGGAAGTGGAGTCGGCCAGAAGCAGAACGTGCAGGCCCATCTGGCGGTAGTATTCGGCCAGCGTCACCGCCGTGTAGACGGAAGCTTCGCGGGCGGCCACCGGCATGGATGATGTGTTGCAGATGATGATGGTTCGTTCCATCAGGGAGCGTCCCGTTCTCGGGTCGATCAGTTCCGGGAACTCGCGGAGCGTTTCCACGACTTCGCCGGCGCGTTCGCCGCAGGCCGCCAGAATAACGATGTCAACGTCGGCGTTGCGGCTCGTGACCTGCTGCAGGACTGTCTTGCCGGCGCCGAAAGGACCGGGGATGCAGTACGTGCCGCCTCTGCTGATCGGGAAGAAGGTGTCGATGATGCGCGTCTGGGTGACCATCGGTTCCAAGGGGCGCAGTCTCTCGGCGTAGGCGTTGATGGCGAGCTTCACCGGCCATTCCTGGCGCATGGCGACCGTTTCCACCGTGCCGTCCTCAAGCGATTCCACTTCCGCGATCTTTTCCGTCACGGTGTAATTGCCTTTGGGAGCGATGGACTTCACCTTCCAACTTCCCCTCAGCTTAAGAGGAACCATGATCTGGTGCTTGAAGATGCCTTCCGGAACGAAGCCCAGCCAGTAGCCGGCCTCCACTTCATCGCCGACCTTGGCGGTCGGGGTGAATTCCCAGGTCTTCTGCATGTCGAGGGCGGGCAGATATTTTCCGCGCTGCAGAAAGTTTCCGCACTCGGCGGCCAGGTCGTTAAGCGGGTTCTGCAGTCCGTCGTAGGTCCGGCTCAAAAGGCCCGGGCCCAGTTCGGCGCTCAACAGTTCGCCCGTGAATTCGACAGCGTCGCCCTGCTTCAGTCCGCGGGTGTCCTCGTAGACCTGCAGGTCGGCGTATTCGCCGCGGATCCTGATAACTTCAGACTTCAGGCGCTTGTCGCCAACCACGGCGTAAGCCACCTCGTTCTGGATCACCTTGTCAGCGAATTTGACGGTGATGATGTTGCTGTTGACGGCAGCAACTCGTCCAACTGATACAGCCATCTATATCTCCTATTTTAACTTTTTACCATGCATGAATTTTTAAGCACTTCCTGACCTTTCAGGTCGTCGAGGCATTTCCAGCGCCAAAGGATCGTAAGCTTCTTGTAGTAGCAGAAGACTACCGTGTAGTCGAAGAAATGCCCGGCGCTCATTTCGTCAAGACGCGAAAAGCAGATGAGGTCCAATCCCCTTTCGATCTTCAGGGGTTCGCCGGTCTTGTACAGTTCGGCTATCCCCTGCCTTGTCGCGCCGTCCAGGACATCGGTCTTGAGACGGTCGGGCTGGAACTCCTTTCCGAGCTTCGCGGCCCTGACCTGAGCCACCGCGCTTCGAAATGACCTCTCGAAGAGAGCCCATTCCGCGGCCACGCCGTTTTCAGCGTTGGGGTCAGTCAGCGCTTTCAGTTCTTCTTCCGCGAGCCAGGGCGCAGCCCTCTCTATGAATTCGTCGGGCGACATTGGAGGTTCGCCCTCAAAATTCAGGTACGGAAGCGAACAGACGAAAGTGTAGTAATTGCTCATCTTTTAGTCTCTCAGGACCGCGGCGAGTTTAGGCGAGAGCTGGGAGCTCAAGAGCTCCACGAGAGTCTCGTCGGAAAGTTCGATCTTCAGGTCCCCGTTCACGGAGACGACGGAAGCGCCGGCTTTCAGACCCTTGACGGGGCAGACTTTGACGCCGCCCTTTGCTTTGCCGGCCAGTTCGCTCATGAAGTAGTTCTGCAGTTTCTCGACGTCGC
Organism: bacterium; assembly: GCA_017539325.1. Classification (GTDB taxonomy): domain Bacteria; phylum Auribacterota; class UBA3054; order UBA3054; family UBA3054; genus UBA3054. Next base: position 7,344 of record JAFYHD010000050.1, read on the forward strand.
TGCCTTCCGGGACTTCGATCACGACGTCGCCTTCGCAGTTGGCGGCGAGCTTCAAAATGATCGGCTTGATGTCTTCCAGCTCCAAGACCTCCGCGGCTTTTTCCGCGAAGACTTTCTTCAGAAGGTTCTCAAGCTCCTGGCGCGTGTAAGTAAGGACGTCCCTGGAAGCGAAGCGCAGGGTCTTCTCGCCGTTTTCCGCAAACTGTTTGGCCTTGGCTTCCGCCTCGGCGATGATCTTCTCGGCTTCGGCACGAGCGTCGGAAACTATTTTGTCAGCTTCCGCTTTGGCCTGCGCCAGTTTCTGTTCAGCTTGCTCCGCGGCTTTGCCCACGGCTTCCTTCTGGATCTTTTCTAAGAACTCGTTGAGTTGTTCGGCCATATATTTCCCCTAAATGAGAATAATTTAAATAAAAAACTTGGGAGATTATATCAAAAGATACTTTCTCAGACAAGGAAGCCCAAGAAGCATCAGGAGCATAACGAGCGTTCCTGGTTCGGGAACGTACGGGCCGATCGAGACGACGATGTCCCTGACGTCCACGTAGGTGCCTTCGTAAGTCAGCCTGAGGGCGAGGGCGTCGACTCCGTCGGACTCGCTGATCTTGGTGCCGGTGATCTTGCGGCCCTCTTCCTTGGTAACTTCGGCGAAGGTGATGGTGTCGAGATATTTCACGGCGTTCGTGAAGGAGATCTCGAAGGAGTAGTCGAAGAAAGAATCGACGTTCGCCTTATTGGTGAAGAGGCCTGTGTTCCTGAGGTAATCCGTAAGCGTCACCTTGATGAACTTCTGTCCGCCCGAGGAGGTGGTCGTGAAGGCGCTCTGGAACTGCCTGTGAGGCTCGTCCTGGGTGTAGTAGAAGTAGCCCTTGAACTCTTCCGGGAACCTGAGCTGGCAGCTGATGGTCAGGGGCAGTTCGTCGATGATGCCTTCGGGAAGGCCGACCTGGCAGAAGGCGCCCTGCTCGGTGATGGGCAGAGAGGAGTTGCGGGCCTTCGTGATCCTGACAAAGCCCTTGTCCTTGTATAGGCCGGACGTGGCCGTCGTGCTTGCCTCGCATTTCCAGCTCGCCTCGACGTCCTCCATCGCGGTGCCTTCGGGGTAACGGTCGAAAGCGGACTTGTAGAGAACGTAGCCGTTTTCATCGCTGCCGGAGGGGCAGCCGAAGTTTATGGTCTTTTTCCCGGCCGCACCGGCGTCGATCTCGACGGCGCCCCAGAGATAGGTCGCCCTCGCTCTGTTGTCGGGGCCAGTGATCTTAAGGCTGCAGACGTCGCTGAAAGTTCCGCTCGCCGGCTCGACGCTGAACTTGTCGGCTCCTTCCGTGATCCTGGCGGTAAAGGAGATGCTCTCGCTGGCGTAACTGTTGGTCAGCGCCCATTCCATAAATTCTTCGCCGAGGTTGAAGGAGCGGGAGCAGACGAAGAGCTTCGGCGTCTCGAAGGCTTCCGTCCTCATGGTAAGGTTGGCAACGTCGAGCTTGCTGCCGTCTTTAGGAAGATAGATGCGCATATCCTCGATGGAACCGCCGGAGACGACCTTTTCGCCGTCTATCGGTTTGTCCACCGTATAGACTTTGTCGCCGAAGAAAACGCGCTTCAGGATCTTTTTGCCGCTGTCGGTATTGATCCTGAAGCCGTAGCGGAAGAATTCGCCCGGCGTCACAGTGTCGGTTATCAGTTCGGGATCCGAGGCCAGGTCCGTCAGGTAGAGCTTAACTTTCCCGCTTTCGCAGCGCAGCTCGCTTTGGAACTGCCTGCTCAGGGGATCCTGGCCGATTACGACCCTGGCGTCCTCGTCCGAGATGCGCAGTTTCGAATCGAAGATGAAGTCGTGGTCCTCGGCGTGCAGTTCCGGCATGCGGGTCTTGAAATAGACGCCCGATTCGTCTTCCGCGGAGGCAATGACAGCTTTGCCTTCCAGCGTCATGACCTGCTCCTTGCCTTCGTTGGAATAATAGCGGTCGATCTTGAGGTCGTCAAAGGCGAAGCCGCCGTTGCCGAACTGGTAGAAGCGCAGGATCGTGAAGTAGTCGTTGTTGCCGGCGCCGCCGGTCGGGCCGTAGCAGTCCTCGACCGTGTCACCTATCTTTACCCTTCTCAAGGTATGCTTGGTCATGTCGTTGTCGA
>JAFYHD010000051.1 GCA_017539325.1 bacterium
ACACGACATAGGACAGAGCGTGGTCATAAAGAACCAGGCCGTGGTTTGCGTGGAAGCGATGGAAGGCACCGACCGCTGCATCAGGAGATCCGGCGAATACACTACGGACGCCGTGGTCGTGAAAATGGCCAAGCCCAATCAGGACTTAAGGTTCGACGTACCTTGCCTGGGGCCCGGCACCATCGAGTCGATGAAAGCGGCCAACGCCAGGATCGTGGCGGCGGAAGCGGGGAAGACTTTTCTCTTAGAGCCGCAGAAGACTCTTGAAGAAGCAATGAAATGCGGAATAACTATTCTGGGAGTTGACCGCTCCTTGGGAGAAACGATATGAAAACAGCAGTCATAGGCGTTGGACACCTTGGAAAGATCCACGCCAGGATCGTCAACGAGAACCCTAACGTGGAACTTGCGGCCGTGGTGGACGCCAGGGCCGAATCCGCCAAAGAGATCGGCGAACTTTACAACGTTCCCTATTTCACGAACGTCGAGGATGTCATCCCGATGATAGACGCGGCGCACGTGGTGGTTCCGACGCCCTTGCACTACGAGGTGACAAAAAAGCTTCTTCTGGCCGGCAAGCACGTGCTTTTGGAAAAGCCCATCACAACGACCGTCGCGGAAGCCGACGAATTATTGAAACTGGCGAAGGAAAAGAATCTGATCTTGCAGGTCGGCCACGTTGAGCGTTTCAACCCTGCTATCATCGGCATACAGAAGATCCTTAAAGACCCCATCTTCATCGAAGTGCACCGCCTTTCGCCCTTCAACATCAGGGGCACGGAAGTGAGTGTGGTCTTCGACCTCATGATCCACGATATCGATATCATTCTGCACCTTGTAAGATCCGACGTCGTGGACGTCCAGGCGGTTGGCGTTCCTGTTTTGACCAAGACCAGCGACATCGCCAACGCGAGACTGACTTTCGCCAACGGCTGCGTGGCCAACGTCACGACCAGCAGGATCAGTGCCGACAGGATGAGGAAGATCCGCTTCTTCCAAGACGACGCTTACATTTCCCTCGATTACGTCGAGCAGAAAGCCAAACTGAAACACAGGAAAGAATGGCAGATCGTCGAGGAGGAGATCAATTTCTCCGGCGACCAGCCCCTGCAGTCCGAGATCCAGAGCTTCGTCGACTGCTTGAAACTTGGCAAGGCCCCGCAGGTCACTGGCGAGGACGGCCGCAACGCGCTGAAAGTCGCTACGATGGTCGAGGACGCCATAAAGAAACACCTTACCGAACTTAAAACTCTGCGTCCGGGAGCGAAACTGCCCGGGGAATAAATGGCTGAAGGATCCCTTAGACTTGATCAGGCGCTGACGAACCTCGGTTATTTCGCTTCACGGGAACAGACGAGGCGTTCTCTTCTGGCCGGCGAAGTGGAAGTCAACGGCGTCAGGACGGCGAAGCCCGGTCTTACCGTCTCTCTCCGCTACAACGAAAGCGGGGAGGCGATGCTCTTTTCCAAAGGCAAGGAGCTCAAGATCAATGTCAGGGAAAAGATGCCTTACGTCAGCAGGGGAGGCTACAAACTTGCGGCCGGGCTCGACTGTTCAGGAATAGATCCTTCGGGAATGGTCTGCATGGACATCGGCGCCAGCACGGGAGGTTTCACGGATGTTCTTTTGCAAAGGGGAGCCAAGCACGTTTTCGCCATCGACTGCGGTCACGGGCAGCTTCACGACAAAATAAGGAACGACGAAAGGGTGACGGTCATGGAGAAGACCAACGCCCGCTTCTTGAAGCCCGAGGATCTTTCCCTCGTTCCGGATCTCGCTGTGACCGACGTTTCCTTCATCTCCCTGAAACTTATCATCCCCGTCATAAAGGAATGTCTGAAAGATGGAGGCCTTGCCGTGGTGCTCGTAAAGCCGCAGTTCGAGGTCGGGCCGGAGAAGCTCTCCAAAGGCGGAGTGGTGAAAGATGAAAGCACGCGCCTAGAGGCGCTCAATGACATAAAGAACTTTTTTATCGAGCAGGGCTTCGGGATCATAGCGGAATGCGAAAGCCCCATCATAGGTCCTGCCGGCAACCATGAATTTCTTCTGGCGGCGCGCAAATTATGAAAATCGATCTCAAAGGAACGACGTCCGGCGTCATCATAAACACGACCAAACCGCATGCGGTTAAGGCTCTGGAGGTCTTGATCTCCGAGATGGAAAAGCGGGGCATACCGTTCTTGCTTGAATCGGCGAGCGCTATTTCCATAGGCAGGGAAGGCACGACGATCTCCGAACTGAATTCCCGCTGCCAGTGGCTCGTCGTCATTGGCGGCGACGGTACGATCCTTTCCGCGGTCAGGGAAATGACAGACCTCAATGTGCCCATCCTCGGCATCAATCCGGGCGAATCCTTCGGCTTCCTTGCCGAGATACCGGAAAACGAGATCGCCCAGACGTTGGACGGCATATTGGAAGGTCGCTGCGAGATCGAGGAACGCTCCCTTATTGAAGCCTCCTACGTCGGCGATGCCGGCGTGGAAAAGAAAGAACGCGCGCTGAATGATCTCGCTTTCGTGCGCGGCCTGGACGCCCGCATAATCGAGCTTAAGATCTCCGTGAACGGAGAGACGCTTACGACCTACGGCCTGGACGGCCTTATCATGAGCACCGCCACCGGCAGCACAGCCTATTCGCTCTCCGCCGGAGGACCGGTCATGTATCCGGGGCTCGAGGCCTTCCTGATGACGCCCGTCTGTCCGCATTCCTTCACCAACCGCCCCATGCTTTTCCCGAGAGGGACGAAAGTGGAAATTGAGAACGTGACGCTCGGACGCCCGGTGCACATCTCGGCGGACGGCAGGCAGACGCTCACCATCTCCTCGGGAGAGAAGGTGAACGTCGCGCTGGGAGAAAGAGTGAAATTTCTGACCTGCAAGAACCATTCCTTCGTGCAGAAACTGAGAGGGAAGATGGGCTGGCAGGGAAGCCTTAGGGAAACCGAATGAAAAAATAAAACAAAAAAAACATCAAGGAGAAGACTAAAGCAATGCGCAGCATTTTCAAGGGCTCGATCGTCGCCCTCATCACGCCTTTCAGGAAGAACGGTTCAATTGACCACGGACTTGTCCGCGAATTAGTGGAGTGGCACATCGCTTCCGGAACGAATGCCATCGTGCCCTGCGCCACTACCGGAGAATCCCCGACGCTCAGCCACGACGAGCATGACGAAGTTATCGCGACAGTCGTAAAAGCGGTCAACAAACGCATCCCGGTCCTGGCCGGCTGCGGCAGCAACTGCACGGAAGAATCCCTTAGGCTCATAAAGCACGCCGAAAGCGTGGGCGCGGACGGCGCGTTGGTCATCACGCCCTACTACAACAAGCCTACGCAGGAAGGCATGCTGGCGCATTTCGAGAACTTGGCCAATGCTACTAAGCTTCCCATAGTGATCTACAACGTTCCGGGAAGAACGGGCGTCAACATCAAGCCCGAGACCGTGGCGAAACTTGCGAAGATAGAGAACATCGTCGGCATTAAGGAAGCGAGCGGCAACATAGACCAGGCTTCCGAGATCATGGGGATGACCGACCTGGACGTTTTGTCCGGCGAAGACTCCCTGAATTTCCCCCTGATGGCGATGGGAGCCGTGGGCGTCATTTCCGTCGTGGCCAACGTCGTTCCTAATCTGGTGGCCCAGCTTGCCGACGCCGCCCTGAAAGGCGATATGGAAGAAGGGCGCAGGCTGCACAAGCTGCTCTTCCCGCTGAGCAAGGCGCTCTTCGCGGAGACCAACCCCTGCCCCGTGAAAGCCGCGATGGCTATGCTGGGAAAGTGTGAAAACGTTCTGCGCCTGCCGCTAGTCCCAGTTAGGAAGGAAACGGAAGAACTGGTTAGAAAGGCGCTTGCCGACCTCGGCGTGCTCTAAGGAGGAAACAATGATAAGACTTGGCGTTTTGGGTTCCGGTCACGGAACGAATTTTGAAGAGATAGCGAAAGGCATCATGGACGGCAGGATCAAAGGCGCCGAGATCGCCGTCGTCATCAGCGACGTGAAGGACGCCCCGATCATTGAAAAAGCCGAGCGATTGGGAATAAAGGCCATGTACCTACCGGCCGACGACTTCAAGACGAAGCTCGAGGGACCGCAGGAGGAAAAATACATCGGGATCCTGAAAGAAAACAAAGTCGACTACGTCATTTTGGCCGGCTTCATGCGCATGGTAAAGTCGAAATTGTTGGAAGCTTTCCCTATGAAGGTCGTGAACATTCACCCCGCGCTTTTGCCGGCATTCCCGGGACTGGAGTCCTGGAAGCAGGCTCTTGATTACGGCGCGAAACTGGCAGGCTGCACGATCCACTTTGTGGACGCCGGCATGGACAGTGGTCCCATAATCGCCCAGGCCGCCGTGCATGTGCTGAACGACGATACACCGGAAACACTGCACGCCAGGATCCAGGAACAGGAGCACATCTGGTTCCCGAAAGTCATAAATATGCTGGCTGCGGGAATGGTCACGGTCGAGGGGCGCAGAGTAAAGATCAAGGGTTAAGGTATGCCCGAAACGAAAGAGTACGAACTGCTGCAAAGGCCTGTGGGCACCGTGAAGGGCGTGACAGCCCGCCGCGCGGCGCTTTTATCCCGCTGCGGAGTCGCTACTCTCTGGGACGCCCTGACCTTCTTCCCTTACCGCTACGAGGACTATTCGAAGATACTGCGCCCAGACCAGGTAAAGGAAGGCGGCGAGGCGCTCGTTTACGGGAAAATCGTTTCCGTGAAAGCGGAAAAAACTTTCAAAAAGCACTTGAAACTCGTCAAGGTGCTGATCGAGAACTCCGGCAGCACGGCTCTGGGCGTGTGGTTCAACCAGCCTTGGATAGCCGACAAATTCGAGGTCGGCAAAAAAGTGCTTTTCCACGGCGTCTGCCACGGCGCTTTTTCCGGCTGCTTACAAATGACGAACCCTGACGTCATATATCTCGACGACGATTTCCATCCCGACTATTACGAAGGGAAAAAGCTCCCTGTCTACCATACGACGGAAGGACTGACGCAAGGCGTCCTAAGGAACGTGATGGGCAGTCTCGTCTCGGAGGCGCTGCCCAGTTTCAGGGAATATCTTCCCGCTGACGAATTGAAGAGATCCGCGCTTTGCGATATCTCCGAGGCGGTAAAACTGCTTCATGATCCGAACAAGACTGGCGACGAGGGGATCGCGCAAGCCCGCCGGCGCCTCATAGTGGATGAATTCTTCGCCCTGCAGGTCGGGAACGTCCTGACCAGAAAAGTCATGCAGAAGGAGAATTATGAAGCCCATCACCTTGTGCCTGGAAAGTTGATAGTCGACTTTCTGAACATTCTGCCTTTCAAACTGACGAAGGATCAGCTCAGCGTTTTAAGCGAGATCAAAAACGACATGCTCGCTCCGAGGCCCATGCACCGTCTGCTGCAGGGCGACGTGGGAAGCGGGAAAACGGTCGTGGCCGCCACCGCCATGCTGATGGCGGTCGAGAGCGGCTACAACGCCGCCATCATGGCGCCGACCGAGATTCTGGCCAGGCAGCATTACGAAACGCTGAAGAAGTGGTGCGATCTGATCGGCGTGGATGTGCTTTTGTCTTACGGCGGCATGAAAGCCAAGGAGAAAAAGGAGCTTCTCAAACGTTTCGAGGAGGAAAAGAATTTCATACTGGTCGGGACGCATTCGCTCCTGCACGTCAAGGAGTCTATTCCCAACCTCGGCCTAGTCGTCATCGACGAGCAGCACAAGTTCGGCGTCGCCCAGAGAGCGATGCTGAGGGAGGCCGAGAGCGTTCCCGACACCCTGATCATGACGGCAACTCCCATTCCGAGAAGTTTGGCCATGACGCTTTACGGGCATCTCGACATTTCCGTCATAAAAGCGCCTCCCGCCGTGCGCATCCCCGTCAAGACTTACGTGGTGACGCCGGAGAGACTGCCCGCCGTCTGGAATTTCATCAGGAAGGAAGCAGAGGTCGGACGCCAGGCCTACATCGTCTACCCCCAGATCGACGAAAGCGACAAGAGGGAAGCGAAAGCCGCCGCGGAAATGTTTGAGGTGCTGTCAAATAAGGTCTTTCCGGACCTCAGGCTCGGGATCATACACGGAAGGCTGGAGAAGGAAGAGAAAGAAGAGACCATGCGGAAGTTCAGGGAGGGGGAGATAAAAGTTTTGGTCTGCACGACCGTCATCGAAGTCGGCGTCGACGTTCCCAACGCCAGCGTCATGGTGATAGAGGACGCCCAACGCTTCGGCCTGGCCCAGCTTCACCAGCTGAGGGGCCGCATCGGCCGGGGTAATCTGCAGTCCTACTGCGTGCTCGTCGACAACACGCCTCTGGAAAAGGGAGGGGACGAGTTCTCACAGCCTCTGCTTACCGGCATGACGGAGAACCGCAGGCTGGAAGTCATGGCGAAGACGAACGACGGCTTCGAGATCGCGGAGGCCGATATGGAATTGAGAGGGCCGGGCGAGTTCTTCGGGGAAAAGCAGTCCGGGCATCCGACGCTTTACCTTGCGAACCCCAACCGCGACAAAAAGGAGCTTGCCCTGGCAAAGGAGCTGGCGGAAAAAATGATAGAAGCTTACGAAGCGGGCGCGCTATCTCCCGAGATCAAAGAGGCTTTCCTGACAAGGGTGGCGCTGCGTTACGGCGCGGAATTCACCGTGCCGGGCTTCTGACCGCCCTCCAAAGGTTTTTTGATATAATATTCACTAGTAAACAATAACAACCAAAAGGAAATATTATGAATTACTTCCTAACCGAAACTGAACAGATGATAAAGGATACGGCCCGCGAGGTCGCCCAGAAGTACATCAAGCCGGTGGCTGCCGAGTACGACGAAAAGAACGAATTCGCCTGGGACGTCCAGGAAAAGATCGCGGAAGCCGGTCTTTGCGGCGTTTATATCCCGGAAACTTACGGCGGCATCTGCGCCGAGGGCCAGATGGGCATCATGAACCTGGTGGTGGCAGTGGAAGAGCTCAGCAAGGTCTGCGGCGGCATCTCCCTTGGACTGGCCGCGACCGCTTTGGGAACCATCCCGCTTATCCTTTTCGGCAACGAAGAACAGAAGCAGAAATATCTGCCCGCCATAGCGGCCGGTGAAAAGCTCGCGGCCTTCGCGCTGACGGAAGCCTGCGCGGGCTCCAACGCCGGCGGCATCCAGACGACCGCCAGGAAAGAAGGGGACTACTACATCTTAAACGGCACCAAGCAGTGAATCACCAACGGCAACGTGGCCGAGATGTACACCGTCATCGCCATGACCGACAAGACGCGCGGCGCCAGAGGCGCCACGGCCTTCCTCGTCGACAAAGGCACTCCGGGCTTCTCTTTCGGTAAGAAGGAAAACAAGATGGGCATCCGCGCCTCCTCGACTTATGAGCTGGTCTTCGAAGACTGCAAGATCCCCGCTTCCGCCATCCTCGGCAAGGAAGGCCACGGCTTCCTGTCCGCCATGAAGACCTTCGACATGTCCCGCCCCGGCGTGGCCGCCCAGGCTCTGGGCATCGCCGCCGGCGCGCTTGAGGACGCCGTCGATTATGCCAGGACCAGGGAACAGTTCGGCAAGCCCGTCATCAGCAACCAGGGACTGCGCTTCATGCTGGCCGACATGGCCATGAAGGTCGAGACCGCCCGCGCCATGGTCTACGCCACGGCCCGCTCTATCGACTCCGGCGATCGCAACTGCTCCAAGGAATCCGCCATCGCTAAGTGCTACGCCTCCGACGTCGCCATGCAGGTGACGACCGACGCCGTCCAGGTCTTCGGCGGCTACGGCTACATGAAGGAATACCCGATGGAAAAACGCATGCGCGACGCCAAGATCACCCAGATCTACGAAGGCACCAACCAGATCCAGCGTGAAGTAATCGGCCAGTGCCTCATCAAGGAAGCGGCCGCTAAAAAATAATCATAAAAAAGCTATGAACATCATCGTAACCATAAAGCAGGTCCCCGATGCGGCCAACGTCCGCATCAACCCTGAGACCAAGACCCTCGTAAGAGAAGGCGTGGAGTCCATGATGAACCCCCTGGACGCCTACGCTCTCGAAGAGGCTGTCAGACTGAAAGAAAAACTAGGCGGAAAAGTGACCGTCGTCTGCATGGGCCCGCCCATGGCGGAAGCGGTCTTAAGGGAAGCCATAAGCCTTGGCGCCGACGAGGCCGTCCTCCTCTCCGACAGAGCGGTGGCTGGTTCCGACACCCTCGCCACTTCCTACGCCCTTTCCCAGACCATCAGCAAACTTGGTGATTACGACCTCATCTTAGGCGGCAAGCAGGCCATCGACGGCGACACCGCCCAGGTGGGCCCCGGCATCGCCGTGAACCTTGACATCCCGCAGGTCACCTGCGTCAGGAAAGTGAGGGAATGCGCCAACGGCAAAATGATAGTCGAGCGCATGACGGAAGAAGGCTACGACGTCGTGGAAGTGACGCTTCCCGCGGTCGTGACCGTCGTGAAAGAGATCAACGAGCCCAGGATCGCCAGCCTGAAAGGCAAGATGGCGGCCAAGAGGGCGCAGATAAAAGTGATGACCGCCGCCGACATCGAAGCCGACCTCACGAGGCTCGGATTGAAAGGCTCTCCCACCAACGTGGTCGAGATCTTCTCCCCCGAGGCCAGGCAGGGCGGAGTGAAACTTGAAGGCGCGCCCGAAGAGCAGGCCAGATCGCTCGTCGCCGCTTTGAAAGAAAACCAGCTTTTGTAAGGAGTCGTCATGCCGATAAAAATAAACAAAGAAACATGCGTGGGATGCGGAGCGTGCGTCGCCCAGTGTCCTTTCGGCGCTTTGAGCCTCGTTGACAACTGCGCCTTTGTGGAAGAGACCAAATGCAAATTCTGCGGGAAATGCGCCACCGTCTGTCCCTGCGAAGCCATAACCGTCGTCAAAGAGGAAATGAAAGTCCAGGACGACCTCGGAAGCTACAAGGACATCTGGGTCTTCACGGAACAGAAGAAAGGCCAGGTCGCGGGCGTCAGCTTTGAGCTTCTGGCGAAGGCTAGGGAACTCGCGGCTCAGAAACCCAATCAGGTGGTGGCGGTCGTCCTGCACGACGGCAGCAACGCCGAAATAGAAAAACAGCTCATATCCAAAGGCGCGGACAAAGTCATTTCCGTTTCCGCTCCCGAGCTGAAAGATTTCGACGACCTCACTTATTCCAATGTCCTTTACCGTCTGGTAAAAGAACGCAAGCCTGAAATCATCCTCTGCGGCGCCACCACTATCGGCCGCGCCCTGATGCCGAGAGTGGCGGTCATGCTCAAGACCGGCTTGACCGCGGACTGCACGGGACTGCACATCGATCCCGAGACCGGTCTGCTCATCCAGACCCGCCCGGCTTTCGGCGGAAACATCATGGCGCGCATTCGCTGCCAGAACACCAGGCCGCAGATGGCGACCGTGAGGCACAAAGTATTTGCGGAAGCGGAGCCCGATCCTTCCCGTACCGGCGAAGTGGAAACGGTTGCCTTCAATAAAGAAGATCTTTCTTTAAGAAGCAAAGTTCTGGAAGTCGTCGAGAACATTGGGGAACAGGTGAAGCTGACCGACGCCAACATAATAGTCAGCGGCGGCCGCGGCATGAAAGGCCCCGAGAACTTCGCCTTGCTGAAAGAACTGGCGGAGGCCTTAGGAGGCGCTGTGGGCGCCAGCAGGGCGGCTGTCGACGCCGGCTGGATACCTTACGCCCACCAGGTGGGACAGACGGGCAAAACTGTCTGCCCGAAAGTCTATATCGCCTGCGGCATCTCCGGCCAGATCCAGCATCTTGTCGGCATGCAGTCATCGGACGTCATTGTCGCCATCAACAAGGATCCGGACTGCCCCATGATGAAGATCGCCAACTACGCTATCTGCGGCGACCTCTTCGAGATCATTCCCCTCATCATAAAAGAGCTGAAAAAGTAAGTGCCTGAAAGCATCGTCATACTTGGCGGCGGCGGACACGCCGCGGTCGTGGAAGCGGCGCTCCTTTCTTTGGGAAAGAGCGTCGAGGCCTTTTTGGACGACGGTCTTCCAGTTGGCAGCAAAGTCATAGAAGGCGAAGTCAAAGGCAAGATCGCGGACCTCGCTTCCCTGAAGGGGAAGGCGGATAAGGTCCACGCCGCCATAGGCTCCAACGAGGCCCGCTTCACGCTTCTTCATAAAGCCAAAGAGCTAGGCTTCACGCCCGAGACCATCGTCCATCCGACGGCTTTCGTTGACTCATCCGCGAAACTGGGAGAGGGCGTCTTCGTGGCGGCC
>JAFYHD010000052.1 GCA_017539325.1 bacterium
CCTGTCGCAGTAAGGGCAGTTCTTCAAAACTTCCAGCCCGCCCTTGTGCTTGGCCAAAACGGTTATCTTCACCTGAGACAGAGCCTGCCTCAGCGTTCGCAAAGCCGGGATAAAAGTCAGCATGTCGCCGATATTCTGCAATCTTGTCAAAACTATGTTCATCAGAATCCCAGCAGGAATTTAAGATAACGCGACCAGCATTTCACACGGAACGGCCTTTCTTTCAAGGCCATTTTAAAATATTGCTTCGCTTTTGGTTTGTCTTTTTTCTCGGCGAAAGTTTGGGCGAGGTGGAAATAGATCCTGGAACGCCTGAAACTGAGCGCGCTGTCTGGAACAAGGCTTTTCAGCTTCTCCTCGTGCAGACGCAGAACTTCCTCCTGCGCCATGAATATCTTGTCCCTCTGCTTCTTGCCGGTGGAAGTTTTGTGCGAGCGGAATTTGACCAGAGGCTCCTTTACGTACACGCCTTTCTCGTTTTCCGCGAGCTTCAGAAAGAGATCCCAGTCGTCGCTGGGGGCGAAGGCGGGAACGAAGCCGCCGCACTCGCTAAGCAAAGATCTCTCTATCAGCGAAGCGGCGGGCGGCACGAAAAGTTTTCCCTCCACTATTTTCGCGAGCGTTTCCGCTCCTTCATTGGAGCCGTCGTCTTTCAATATTTTTCTTCCGTCCGCATAGAAGCGGTAGAAAGCGGAGTAACCCCAGCGCGCCTTGCCTTCTTGCAAAGCTTTCGCCATCTTTTCCAGACGGTCGTTTTCCCAAAGATCGTCCTGGTCCAGCAGCGCGATATATTTTCCCTTGCTTTCCGCAATGCCGACATTCCTCGCTTCGGCGACGCCGCCGTTGGCTTTTCCAATGAAATTGGCGGAACGCAGAACCGGCGAGAAACTGCTTTGGCAGATCTCTTTCGCGAAAGCTGCGCCGTCGTCCGTGGAACCGTCGTCGATCAGAACGAGCTCGGCGTCGCTTAATGTTTGCGCCTCCACGGAGCGCAAAGTCTCCTCAATGAAAGGGCGCCCGTTATAGAGAGGCAGAACTATTGATATCAAAGGATAGTTCGCCATCCTAATTCCGTTACTGGTCCAGGCGCTTGGGAACTCTTATTTTCTGACCGACTTTCAGAGAGGTGGAAGTCAGATCGGGGTTGACGTTGTAAATGTCCGTGATGGAAACGCCGTAATCTTTCGCGATCATCCAAATGCTTTCGCCGGCCGCGACCACGTGCTCATACAGAGAATCGTAGGAGATGTTTGAGGAGCTGGGCTTTCCCGTCCTCACGATGTTCTGAGCGGGAGCGGAAGAAGTGGTGTGCTGCTGCGGAGCGCTGGCGGCGCGCTGCGCGGCGGCCCTGGCGCGGGAATCGACTTCGGAGATGCGCGATTCGAGCGAAGCAAGTTTCGTGCGGTTCTCGTTGATGTAGCTCTGCAGCGTTTTCGCGTCGCCCTGGATGACCTGGAGATTCTTGTCGATCTTGCGCTGGGACTCAAGCTGCGACTCGGTCATCGTCTTCATCTGGGCGACGATCTGGTTGTAGGCTTTGTTAAGAGCCGTGATGTCCTCGGTGCGCGAGGAAGTCTTGGAAAGCTGGGAGAGGCCCTGCTGCGTCTCGGTGACTCTGGAAGAAACGTCCCTGACGGAGCTCTGGGTCTGGCTCAGCATGCTTCTCAAATTCGCGTTCTCGCTCTCCAAGGATTTGCAGCGCGCGTTAAGATCCTCGACCTGGTTCACCAATCCCTTGGTGTCGGAGGTCGTTCTGTTAAGCTCGGTCCTGAGCTTGGCGATCTGGATCTGTTCCGGAGTGACAGTGTCCGGGGTCGTGCAACCCGCGAGCAGGCATACGCAGCCCGCACATATGAGGAGTCTTTTTATTGACATAATCTTCCTGGAATAAAAAAGCGCCGGGCTTTTGAGGGCCCGGCATTTTAGTTTGATTTTTTAGTTTAGCGCATATCGCCGATCTTGAATTCGACGCGGCGGTTCTTAGCGTAGGCCTCTTCAGTGCGTCCCTGGACCGCCGGCAGACTTTCGCCGTAGCTGATCTGGTCGATCCTCTCGCTCGGAACGCCCAGATTGATGAGGTATTCCCTCACGGCGCCGGCGCGGTGGGAACCGAGAGCCATGTTGTACTCTTCGGTGCCGCGTTCATCGCAGTGACCCTCACATCTGAGAGCCAGCTTGGGATACTTCTTCATGAAGGCAGCAGCGCCCTGAATGATAGCTTCCTCAGCGGACTGGATGTCGTAGCTGTTGTACTTGAAGTACAGCGTGCGCAAAGTAGCCGCAGCTTCCGCAGCAATGGCCGGATCGTGGTACTGGCTGGGATCGGTGAAGTTGACGCCGGAAAGGCCGCCGCCCAAGGGCATATCGCCGGGCATATAGTCGCTGCCGCTTCCGCTGCCTAAGATCGCACCGTCGTCAGAGAGACCCCAAGGGTTGATCTCGGTGGCATTGGGATCTTCCTTCTTGCCGCAACCGGTTAAGACCATTGAGATAACAAGAGCCGCTATAAGAACTCGTAACATAATTTTGCCTCCAAATATTTTTTGGTGTTTTGTTTAAATTTCAATTTTGACTTATGATTCATTTTAGCAAAAGGCTGGATAATTTTCAACGAGCGGCATATGAAAAGACACGCCTTCAAATTTGATATAATCAAGTCATGATGATTTCAAGCTTATTGGCTGCTTTGCTTTTAGTTCTGGCCGCGAATTCCACACTTGCCGTTCCGACTCCCGCGGAAGTGGCTTACCGCTATTTTTTGAAAGCCACCAGCAACAACTGGAACTCCACGACCATAACGAACCTCGCTCCTTTGGAGCGCGCTGACCTTCCGCCCATGCCGCCGCAGATCATAGCGGGCGACGAATATTTCATCGGAACGACGCGCGTCATCTTCGCCATGCCGACCGACGGCTCCACGATCCATTACACTCTCGACTCAAGCCCGGCTAATGCTGGCTCCCAATTATACACCGGCGACATCGTTCTCACAGACTCCGCGAAAGTCAGGGCCGTTTCGGTCAGCCCGCAAGGCAAAACGAGCCCGGAGCGCGTCATGCAGTTCAACCAGGTCGGATTACGCAACGGCAATTTCAATGTCGGCGGCGACGTCCCGGATTACTGGGGTTCCTCAGGCAGCGCCCAGTTCACTTACGAAAAAGACGCCGGCATCGGCAGTTCTCCCTGCGTTTCCATCGCTTCCAAGGATCTTTGCAACGCCTACTGGTTCCAGGTGATCAAAGTCAAGCCTTTCACCCCTTACGTTCTTAAAGGCTTCATCAGGTGCAGCGGCGTAAGCGGCAACAGCGATTACTGCATGGCGACGATCGGCGGATACATCAACGCCAAGAGCGAGACCGGCCCGGCCGTCGGCTCCGACCCGAACGCCGGCTGGCGCGAATACAAAGTGGACGTCATGACCGGCAACACGCACGAGGTCAAGATCGTCTGCCGCTTGGGCGACCTCGACATCGAGGACAACCAGGGCGGCATGAGCAAAGGTAAAGTCTTCTTTGACAACCTCAGTTTCGAGGAAAACCGCGAAGTTACCACCTTCCGCGGCAAATACGTCATTCTGCCTCTTTACAAGGACATCATCTCGAGGGTTGGCGGGCCTTCCGTCGTGCAGGCCATGGTCCGCAATACGGAAATGGCTTTCGCCGCTATGAAAGATCTGACTGGCTGGGCCCCCCAGGGAGCCGAGGAAATGTTCCCCATCTGGACTCCCATCCACTGGTCGATCAGGGCCGGCGGCTGGTCGGGCTGCCCTATACTTGTGACGCCGGGCTTCTATTCCGAAAACTGGAAACACGCAAAGGAAAACCTTGTCTCCGGCGTTTTCGTCCACGAAGGCGCTCACAACTACAACAACGCGCTCTGGTCCCCCGCCGCCCACCAGTACACTCACGCCCTGATGCAGATGTACGCCGTGGAAGCCCCGGGCCTCACCGTCGACGACCTTAAATGGACCGGGACAACGCCGAACGGCCACCGCTGGTTCGCGAAAGCCGTCAAGGAAGAAAGCGACGACGGCTATCCCATGGGCCCTTGGCAGTACGCGCAGAAGATGTGGGACATGGGGGAAACGCTCGGCTGGAACAACGTTAAGAAAGCCTTCCGCGACTTCCACCAGATCTCGCATCCCGCCCTCAATTCCCAGAACGAAAAGATCAACTTCTTCATTGACCGCCTCTCCGCCCATTCCGGCCACGACGTCAGGAAGGAATTCTTCACGACCAACCAATGGGAATTCTTCATGAGTTTGCACGGCGAACGTCCGAAGCCCATCATGATAGAAGACGTCGACATGGACGTCACGAACGTTTACCTCGCCTACATCAAGTGGGACAAGGCTAAATCCGGAAGCCTTGACAAGCCGGAGGCCAAATCCGGCGCGGCCCGCGACGCCGTGTACAGCGACTGCCTGACCGCCCAGGCCCCCACCTACTACATCTACCACCTCGGCAAAGGCTGGAAGCGCTTCAAGGGAAAGATCGGCATGGAGCGCGGCAAGAAGGGCAACATCCAGTACGAAGTCTACGGCGACGACAAAAAGATCTGGACCGGCAAGACCAAGAACGATTCCGCCCACGGTTTCGACATCGACGTCAGCAACGTCGACATCCTGAGATTGGAGACCGTGAACCTTGACGGCGGCGAAGCGAAAAAATCTTTCTGGTTCGATCCGATGCTGGTCCGCGAGGACCAGATCTACAAAGACAAGAAGCCGGCTTCGAGTGGGCAGCGGAAGTATAAGCCGGTGCACAAGCCGTCCACTAAGGTCAGCGGGTCGCATTTGCAGCACGCGGACGAAGACTGACATAAGCTTAATCAGCAAGCGAAAAAAAGCACATACCCCTCGAACGCAAAGGGCGCATATAGCCCCTCGCTCACCATTACGCGCGCCTTGCCAACATTAGCGTCCTCCATATGTTCGCTTAGGGTTATATGCGCCCTTTGCTGTAATGCGCCTGTAGCAAAGCTGAAGTGTGGCGGGGGTCCCGCAGTGAACTCACGGAGGACGCAAATCAAAGCCATGCACGCGTAGTCCGTGAACGAAGGGACCGCCCGCCGACTTCAGCGAAGATAAAAAAATGGCTCCCTTTTCAGGGAGCCATTTTTTTGCGATTCGATTATCTGCGGCCTCCGCCCATGCGGCCTCCGCCGCCCATACGGGCACCGCCTCCGCCGCCCATACGGGCTCCGCCTCCGCCACCCATGCGGGCACCGCCTCCGCCGCCCATGCGGGCGCCGCCGCCCATGGACGCGCCGGATCTAGCCGCGCCGCCGCCAAAAGAAGAACCCATGCGGGCTCCGCTGCCGATGGAAGGAGCGCCTGCTCTCATGCCGCTTCCGATAGAAGAGGCGCCTCTAGCCGCACCGCTGGAGAAGGAAGACCTTACTCCGCTGCCGGAGCCGGAGCGGATGTTCGAACCGCTTCCGGAACGAATTGTCGAGCCGCTGCCGGAGCGCGTTCCGCTGCCTGTTCCGGTACGGATGACGCTGGGATTGTTAACTCTCCTGGTAGTGTTGCCGCTGCCAGTGGAAGTGCCGGTTCTGGCAGAGCCAGTGCTAGGCGTGCCAACTCTGCCGGCCGTCGGGACCGTGGTGGAAGTGCCGACTCTGGTGGAGCCGGAGCTGGGCGTGCCAACTCTGCCGGCCGTCGGGACCGTGGTGGAAGTGCCAACTCTGCCGGCCGTCGGGACCGTGGTGGAAGTGCCAACTCTGC
>JAFYHD010000053.1 GCA_017539325.1 bacterium
AGGGAATACACGAAGATGGGCGCGGCCTTGAGGGCGTCCGGAAGAAACATCTTCTATAATCTCTGTGAGCACGGCAGAAGCAAGCCCTGGAATTGGGCGCACGGAGTGGGGCCGATGTGGCGCATAGGTCTGGACATCAGGGATCAGTTCGACGGGAAATGCGGGCTGTGGTCCGTGACGGACGCCATGGAGAAGGGCATGCAGCCTATAGCCGACTACGCCAGGCCGGGCAATTACAACGATCCGGATTTCCTGGTTTGCGGGATGCGCCATGCCAACGACTGGATGGGGCCGGGCTGCACGGACATCGAATATCGCTCCAATTTCGGGCTGTGGTGCTTCACCGCCGCGCCTTTGATGATCGGAGGCGACCCGAGGAAATTTGACGCTGTTACCAAGGAGATCCTGACGCACAAGGGCTACATCGCGCTGGACAATGATCCGCTGTGCGTTCAGGGCCGCTGCTATCAGAAGAAAGGCTTCGACGGGCAGGAATACTCCCTGACCAACGGATACGAAGTGTGGAGAAGGGAGCTCAGCTCTCTGCGTTGGGCCGTGGCGCTTTTCAACAGGTCTTCCGAAGAGAAGGAACTTTCTTTCACTTACCGCGACATTGAGCTGGAGGCGGACTGGACCGCGGAATTAACCGACCTCTGGAGCGGGGAAAGTTTAGGTATAATTACTCCCAAGAAGCCGGAGGAAATAGTCTACAAGACCCTCGTGGCGCCCCACGAGTTCAAGATCCTCATCCTGAAACCGCGCTTTTAGGAACAAAGCTGATGGAAAAAGAAGAACAAGCCAGAAAGAAATTCATAGATGGCCGCAACTGCTGCCAGGCGGTCTTCGCCACCTTCGCTCCGGAGCTGGGCGTAGACGAAGCCACGGCCTTGAAAATAGCCTCTTCCTTCGGAGGAGGCATAGGAAGGCTTAGGGAAGTCTGCGGGGCCTTTTCCGGGCTTTGCATGGTTGCCGGGCTCCTTAGAGGCTACGCCGACGGCGAGACCCCGGAAGAGAAGGCCGCCCACTACGCCCTCATCCAGGAACTGGCGGAAAAATTCAAGAAGGAGCACGGCTCCCTTATCTGCCGCGAGATCCTTCAGCTCAGTAAAGACGCTCCCACGCCTCCGACGCCGGAGGCAAGAACCACTAAGTATTACTCTAACCGTCCCTGCGAACGCTGCGTCGGCACCGCCGCCAGACTTTGCGAAGAACTGATCAAGGAAAACAAGAAATGAAGAAAGGAAGTATGCTTTGCGCGCTCGTTGTTATCGCTCTTTTAACCGGCTGCAAGACCAAGGAAGTCCAGGTCGTAAGATGCCCCATTGTGCCTGAGGTCCAGACCGCGACCATTACGAAAGCGGAACTCATGGACAAAATTAAAGGCGGCTGGGCCGCCCAGATGATCGGCTGCGCCTACGGCGGACCGACGGAATTCTGCTACCGCGGCGTGATGATCCCGGACGATCGCGTATTGGAATATCCCGCTGGGCATTTGAAATATTTCTGCGACAAGATCCCGACGCTGTACGACGACATCTACATGGACCTGACCTTCGTGGAAGTCATGCAGAAGAAAGGCATTCACGCGGACGCGAAAGATTTCGCAATTGAGTTCGCCAACCGCGACTACGGTCTCTGGCACGCCAACCAGGCGGCCCGCTACAATGTTCTGCACGGCGTTATGCCTCCGGAATCCGGCCACTGGCTGAACAACCCTCACGCCGACTGCATCGACTACCAAATCGAGAGCGACTTCGCGGGCTTGATGTCCCCCGGCATGCCCAACGCGGCTTCCGAAATATCCGACCGAGTCGGCCACATCATGAACTACGGCGACGGTTGGTACGGCGGCGTTCTGGTGGGCGCTATGTACGCCGAAGCCTTCTTCGAGACGAACGTGCTGACGGTGGTCGAAAAAGCCCTGGAGACCATCCCCAAGGAAAGCAAATTCTACAAGTGCCAGCAGGACGTCATCAAGTGGTACAAGGAAGATCCCACGGACTGGAAGCGCTGCTGGAAACTTTACAACGAGAAATACAGCGAAGATGTGGGCTGCCCGGAACTCATCCTCGCCCCCGGCAATATCGACGCCACCATGAACAGCGCCTACGTTCTCATGGGGCTGCTCTTCGGCAACAAGGACTTCAAGGAGACCATGGAGATCGCGACCCGCTGCGGCCAGGACTCCGACTGCAACCCCTCCACCGCCGCCGGCATCCTCGCCACCATGATCGGCTACTCCAACATCCCGGAGGAATGGATGCCCAACGTAAAGGAAGTTGAGGACATCGATTTCATCTACACCAAGCTTTCCCTCAACAAGACCTACCAGGCTGTCTATGACCTGGCCATCCAGAACGTCCTCGCGAACAACGGCTCCACCAACGAGACCGAGGTTACGATCGTAAGGGAAGAGCCCAAGGCCGTCCGCCTTGAAAAGTGCTTCCCCAACATGCGCCCGGTGGAACTGGCCAAAGATCTGGAATTCCTCGGCACTCCCGAATGCAAGCAGAACACCTTCACCTTCACCGGCAAAGGCTTCTCCATCCACGGCCATCTCAGCTGCCCCGATCCCCAGTACGAATCCCAGCTGCAGCTTATAGTCGACGGCGAGCCCGTGAAGACCTTCCCCAACAGCTCCGACTACCGCAGGAAGATCGACACGCTCTGCTGGAAATACGATCTCCCCTACGCTCCGCACACCGTGACCCTAAAGCTCCTCAATCCCAAGGAAGGCGCCAATCTCAAGGCCTCCCGCGTTTTCTACTACGAGCCGAAGGAAGATTGAAGCGAATTTTAATATCGTTATTTCGCGACAAGAAGGGGCGCCACCGGCGCCCCTTTGTGTTGTGTCATATCGGAATAATATAAGTTGATTTTTGCGGAAATTCGTCCTTGATATTATTCCGCAAATCTGCTAGCATATTAACCATGAAGAAGGGGACGATTAAATTTGTGTCCAGCGCGAAGACCGCTGAGCGCTGGGGCATATCCGACCGCAGAGTCAGAGTTATGTGCGAAAAAGAACAAATTCCCGGAGCGGAACGAAACGGCAAGCTCTGGAAGATCCCCGCTGACGCCCAAAAGCCCGCTGACGGCCGCAGCCTCCGAGGCTCAGGCATCCCCTCTTCTTTTCGCGCGCTGTTTTCCGAAATCGACGCGCTGAAGGAGAAACTTAAAAAGGCCAGGCCTCTTACAGAAGGCGAAAGAGCCCGTCTTCGCGAAGCGTTCCTTGTTGATTACACCTACGCTTCGAACGCCATCGAAGGCAACACGCTGACCTTAAGCGAGACCGCCATGGTCTTGGCCGGCATGACGGTTGGCCAAAAACCCTTGAAGGATCACCTGGAAGCCATCGGGCACAGGGACGCTTTCTGCTTTTTGGAAGAGTTCGTCTCTTCCGGAGAGCCCATCTCCGAGTTGTTTGTAAGGCAGCTCCATTCCCTGGTGCTTGCCGACAAGCCTCAGGACAAGGGCGCCTACCGCGGCATTCCCGTCATCATAACCGGCGCTTCCCATACGCCGCCCCAGCCGTATTTGATCAAGCCTTTGATGGAGGAATGGGTGCGTGATCTGAAAAAAGCGAAGAAGCATCCCCTGGTGACCGCCGCGCTCTTTCATATCCGCTTCGAGGCGATACATCCCTTCATAGACGGGAACGGCCGCACTGGCCGTCTTCTGGCGAACTTTACGCTTTTGAGAGCGGGCTACCTTCCCGTCAGTATCAAATACGAAAACCGCCGGGCCTACTACGCCGCCTTCGGCGCATACCACAAAAACAACGATCCGGGACCTATGATCGCGCTTTTCGCCGAAGCCGAGATCCAGCGTTTAAAGGATTATTTGAATATCATTCGTTAAAAAGGAGGAAAGGCAACATGAAAATTCTTGTCGCGTATTTTTCCGCGGAAAAGGGCCGGACGGCCGCTGTCGCGAACGTGATCGCCGAACATTTGAAGGTGGAGCTTTTCGAGATCAAGCCCACTGTTCCCTATTCCAAGGCCGATCTTCGGTGGATCAATCCTTTCGCCCGCTGCAACAAGGAAAAAATGGGCAAGAAGGAAGTGCCGGTCACGGGGAAGATCGAAAACTTCTCCGATTACGACACGGTCTTCCTCGGCTTCCCGATCTGGTACGGCTGCGCGCCCAACGTCGTGAACACGTTCTGCAAGGATTACGATTGGAACGGCAAGAAGGTCTTCCTCTTCGCGACTTCCGGCGGCGGCGGAATGGGCAAGAGCGCGGAAAAACTTGAGCCTTACGTCAAGGGCGCCGAGATCGCCGGCGAGAAGCTTGTGAAAAAGCCGGAAGAGATCAAACCTTGGCTGGAAAAGGCAGTTTGCTAATGTCGTAAAAAAACGACATCAAGACGGTTCCGCTGCCGCTCCGTTGTAGTACAATGGAGGCACTCTTTCATGTTGGTAACTCCTTGTGGCGTTATTTTGGAGAGTGTTTTGTTTATCCATAAGCCTGCGAACCACCCCGCTGGTTTCCCTTAACGGAACGCAGCGCTTTCATTAGCGTATGCGTGGCATAGAAACGGTTCGCAGGCCCTCCTTTTTCGCTGTATATCCAAAACTGGGATATTTGCTAAAATAACTCTCCGATAAATTCTTTTTTCAGGAGAAAAAATATGGAACCTATTGTCAAATCCACGACCTTGAAGGACGTCCATTCCGACATCCGCGGGCCTCTTTATTTCGCGTCTTTGAAAATGATCGAGAGAGGCGAAAAAGTTTTGCGCCTCAACACCGGCAACCCCGCCACCTTCGGTTTCCAGCTCCCCGAGAGCATGAGG
>JAFYHD010000008.1 GCA_017539325.1 bacterium
AGGAAATCGAGGTGAAGTAATGCTTGTTCTTGGCATCGATCCCGGCACCCGCGTTACAGGCTACGGCCTGGTCCGCTCTGAGAGCGGCGCGATGGAGTGCGCGGAATTCGGTGTCATAAAGAATTCCGCCAGCCTTCCCCTGGGGGAATGCTACGCCAGGATCTTCGAGGGGATCGACGAACTTTTGAAAAGCTACGACGTGACGACGGTCGCGGTCGAAAGCCAGTTCTTCTATAAGAACGCCCGCAGCGCGTTGAAGATCGGCGAAGCGAGAAGCGCTGCTGTTCTTCCAGCGGCACTGAGGAGGATCCCTGTTATGGAATACTCCCCCACCAGGGTGAAAAAAGCCGTGGTCGGCATCGGCGCCGCCACCAAAGACCAGGTCCAGGCGATGGTGACCAACATGCTGAAAATAAAGGACACCCGCATGCTGCCGGACGCCTCGGACGCCCTGGCGATAGCCATAACCCATATCCACGCCCTCAAGTACGGGCAGACAATAAATGACGCGGAGGAAAAATGATCACGTTTCTGGAAGGCATTATAGATGAAAAAGAGCCGGCCTTCGTCGTTCTGAACGTAGGCGGCGTCGGCTATGAAGTCAGCATTTCCCTCAACACTTACGAAACGCTCCCGCCCATGGGCGACAAAGTCAGGATCCTGATCTTCCATCACCTGAGGGAGAACGAGGAAAGGCTTTTTGGCTTCGCCAGCCGCGAGGAACGGGAAGTCTTTTTGAAGCTCATCGAAGTCTCCGGCATCGGCCCGGCCTCTGCGCTCCTTATCCTCAGCAGCCAGCCGATCTCCAGCCTCTGCCACACCATCGCCTGCGAAGACGTCAAGGCTCTTTCCTCTATCAAAGGCATCGGCAAGAAGACCGCCGAGAGGATCATCGTGGAGCTGAAGGACAAGCTTACGCACCTGGCCGGCAAGACCGCGCCCGCCGGCATCTCCAAGAACGCCGCCGACGCAGTCATGGCGCTCGTCGCCCTTGGCTTCCGCCAGACAGAAGTCCAGGAAGCCGTCCAGAAAGCTCTGCAGAAAGATCCCGACGCCAGCACCGACCAGCTTGTCAGGTACGTCATCCAGAACAGAGGTTGATATGCCGAAAGTCGTCTGCTACGGGTCTCTGGTCCGCGACATCATCTATCACGTCCCCCACTTCGTAAGGCCGGGTGAAACGCTTCCCGCCGAAGACCGCGCCGTCTTTTTCGGCGGCAAGGGCTTCAACCAATCGATAGCTCTCAAAAGAGCCGGGCTTGCGGACGTCTACCAGGCCGGAAGCTACGGACCAGACGGACTTGATTTTCTGGAATACCTGAAGAAAGAAAAAGTCGAGACCAAACTGATCTATCCCGTAGACATTCCGCAGGGCCACGCCGTGATACAGATCACGCCTGACGGCCAGAACGCTATTCTGCACTTCGGCGGCTCCAACCGCTGCGTGCCGGATAAAATAATTAGCGAACTTAAGAACTTCCTTTCCGCGGGCGACTGGTTCATCGCCCAGAACGAAGTGAACCTTCTGCCGGAAATAATGAACGAACTGGCGGAAAAAGGCGTTGTCATCGCTTTCAATCCCTCCCCTTGCGACGACTCAATAAAAGACCTTCCGCTTGAAAAAACAGCGTATCTCATCGTGAACGAAGTAGAGGGCGCGACCATATCCTCCATTCCCTCCAACCGTCCGGAAGAGATCTTAAATAAGATGCGGGAAAAATTCCCCGCAACCAAAACCATCCTGACCTTGGGAGAAAACGGCGCTTACTATGACGACGGAAAAGAAGTCATAAGGCAGGAAGCTTATCGCGTAAAGGCCATCGATTCCGTGGGCGCCGGCGACACTTTCTCCGGCTACTTCTTCGCCTCGATCATCAACGGTCTGGCGCCGAAAGACGCGCTCACTCTCGCGTCCATTGCCGCCGCCATTTCCGTGACAAGGCCCGGCGCCGCACCATCTATCCCTGATCTCAAAGAAGTCTTAGCATACAAATTTTAAGGAAACATAAAATGTCGAACGCTCTTCCCCACTGGCAATTGAAGGAGCTTTATCCTTCCCTTGATTCCCCCGAACTGAAAGCTGATCTTCTTAAGATCAAAAACAACGTCTCCGCTCTTAAGGAATTGGAATTCCCTCCCTGCCCCGGGAGCGTTGAGGAACTCGCATCCGACCTCGCAAAAATGATCGCCCAGGAAGAAGAGCTCTCCGAGCCCGTGGAAGCCATAAGCGTCTACTGCCACGCCCTCATCACAACCGATTCCTACAACTCTGACGCGGTCAAGATAGAGTCTTCGCTTTCCGGCGCCATGGTGGCCCTTGGCCTTCTGAATGTCCGTTATCTCAAGTGGCTCGCCGCCGTTCCTGAAAAGCTCTGGAATGAATTCTGGGCTTCCGACGCTTCCCAAGATCTTAAAGATTTCAAGTTCGCCCTTAACGAAGAAAGAGACAACGCCTCCCATCTTCTAAGCGAAAAAGAAGAAGAACTGGCCGCCCGCCTGGAGCAGTGCGGCACTCATGCCTGGGCCAAGATGCAGGGCCTCATCACCTCGAGAGCCACTGCGGAATTCACCTATAAGGGCGAAACGAAAAGACTGCCTCTGACGGCCCTCAGAGCCTACCAGACCGACAGCGATCCCGACATCCGCCTCAACGCCCAGAAGACCGAGGAAGCCGCCTGGAAGCAGCTCGAGGACCAAGTCGCAGCCTGCTTAAACGGCGTCAAAGGTTCCGCCAACACCATGGCCAAAGCCCGTGGCTACTCCTCCGCTCTCGAACAGAGCTTGAGGATCTCCCGGCTTGACGACGAGACGTTTTCCGCCCTCTGGGACGCTATGGAACGCTCCTTCCCACTTTTCAGACGCTACTTCGTCAGCAAGGCAAAAAAGCTCGGCCTTCCGAAACTGCGCTGGTGCGACCTGGACGCCCCCGTGGGCGACAGCTCTCGTAATTATTCCATAGAAGATTGCCAGGCTTTCCTCTACCGCCATTTCGAGAGTTTCTCCCCCGAACTGCGCGACCTGGCGAAAAGAGCCTTCGAGAACAACTGGATCGACGCGGAGCCCAGGGACGGCAAAAGAGGCGGCGCCTTCTGTATGCCTGTTAGGAAACTTGAGGAATCCCGCATCCTGGCCAATTACGCCTGCAATTTCGATTCCGTCAACTGCCTGGCTCACGAACTCGGCCACGCTTTCCACAATTACTGCATGAAAGGCCTGCCCATGAAGCAGCGCAAATGCCCCATGACGCTGGCCGAGACCGCCTCCATCATGGACGAGATGATCGTTAGCGAATCCGCCCTGAAGGAAGCCCAAAGCAAGGAAGAGGAACTCTACATCCTTGAGAGCGCCATCGCCTCTACCAGCGGCGTTATCGTCGACATCGCCTCCCGCTTCCTCTTCGAAAAGGAAGTCATGGAGCGCCGCCTGGAATCAGAACTTACCGCCAAAGAGCTCTGCGCCATCATGGAGAAAGCCCAGAAGGCCACCTTCGGCGACGCCCTGGACGAAAACTGCCTCGGCCCCTACATGTGGACCTGGAAGCCCCACTATTATTTCAGCGGCTTCAATTTCTACAACTACCCTTACGCCTTCGGCCGCCTCTTCGCCATGGCCCTCTATTCCCTCTACCGCAAGGAAGGCGCGGCCTTCGTTCCCAAGTACATGGACTTCCTCCGCTCCGCCGGCCAAGCTTCGCCCAGGGAACTTGCGTCGCGTTTTGGGTATAATATTACAAAGAAAGAATTTTGGGATAATTCCCTCTCAATAGTTGAAAACTGGGTAAAGAGATACGAAGAATTGTAAACAATGAAAATTGACCATGAGATATCATACTCGATAATACGCCTCACTTTCGGACTAATTTTCCTTCTTGGAGGTGGAGAATATTTGGTGAGGGGGTCCCTTGGGATTGCAAAAAGCCTTAAGCTCTCGCCGCTCCTGATAGGCATAGTCGTGGTCGGCTTCGGAACTTCTGTCCCCGAACTGCTTACTAGTTTGTTATCTGTTGTTGGCGAAAGGTACGCTCCTGGAATCGCCATTGGAAACGTTATAGGATCCAACATCGCAAACATCCTTCTTATTATAGGCCTGTCAGCTGCCATCGCACCAATATCTAAAATTGCTGTCTCAAAGCTAGATGTTTACACCCTCATAGCAAGTCCCATACTGTTCGCACTTGCAATTTTTTGTCTATTCGTAGGGTGGCAAAAATTTGTTTTCCCCTTAAGCGTCATCATGGTCATCACAATGTTGATATATGTTATAGTTAGCTGGAAGGGAGGAAAAAAACGGGAAGAGGATGAGGTTTCCCTATCTGGTCTTTGGAAAGATCCAGTTTTCAATTTTGCCGTAGCTTTTATAGCAATAATGACCATGTATTTCGGAACCAGACAAATGATTTCGGAAGCTCAATTTATTGCCGAATGGATGGGAGTAAAAGAGACTGTTATAGGTCTCAGCATAGTTGCTGTAGGCACTTCACTTCCGGAATTAGCAGCCTCTATAATCGCCGCCTTCCACAAAGAATCTGAAATTTCAATCGGCAACATAGTTGGCAGCAATATATTTAATATTCTTTTCATCCCGGGCTTGACAGGAATATCAGCGACAATATTTGCAATTACAAAACATAGAGATTTTAAATTTGAAGGCGGACGCGATATTGTTGAGGACCTCGTCGTTATGATGGTGGCGACAATCTTGTTTTCTATCTTGCTTAGGAAAGGCAAAATTAGCCGATTGTGGGGAAGTTTTTTCTTCACCGCCTATGTTATTTATATGATCTTTATTTGGAAATAAATACAAAAACAGTTTTCCCACTAGTTATAGTTTGAGTGATAATAACACGCCATTAAAAAAGGTAGAATATGAAAAAAGCACTTAAATACGCTGCTAATATTATTCAATTATTGCTTATAATCGTTCTTGGATTATCCCTAATAGAATGGAAAGAATATAGCAGTTGGATGCCATTGAGATGGATTTCATGCGGACTTCTTTTTTTCTTATTTTGGATTTTCTTTTTTATAAAAGAAAAAGCTTTATCTTTTCTGCTTCTTCTATTGTGTTTGTTAAAATTACCCATTCAAGCAATTAAGCTGAAGAGCATGACACATACGCAATGGAATATACTTGATATTTCCTTGATTGTTTTTTTTATAATTCTTCTTTTAAGATCAAATTGCAAAACTTCTGGTAGTGACCATGAAACTCCTAAGGAAATCCAGGAACAGAAATAACTCATAAAACGAAAAGCAGAAACAAAAGCAAGGCGCGGCGTGAACCGCGCCTTGCTTTTTAATTTTATTCTGTGTATCACCAGAGTGATATGGCAAGCCAATTACTTGGCTGCCGCTTTTTTCTCGGCGGCGGTCTTCTTGAGGTCGGCCTTCCAGTCCGCTTCAAGCTCTTTGACGGTTTTTCCGGTCGCGTCCTTCCAGAACTTGCCGTCGTCGAAAGAGTGGTCGCGGAGCGCGGCGTTGAACTTTTTCATCGTCCCGGGGAAACGGCTTTCCACGAAACCTAAGAAATGCGCGGTGACGCGGTAGGAGTCGTTGTAGTGATATTTGTCGGGAGCCAGGTACACGAAATCGCAGCCTTTGGACTCGGGCTCGAAAAGGACCCACCTGACGTAGTCCGCGTAGCCCTCGCTCGCCCACTCCGGGCAATTCTTCCCGTTCGCCCCTTCCGTCCAGTAGTTCTGCATAACGTGGGTGAGCTCGTGAATGGTGCTTCCAAGCGCCTCGCCGTTCAAGTTTTCCCTGAACCAGTCGGTGCGGAGGCTGACCCGGCTTTCGCTCGGCACAGCCCACGCCGGCGCGTAATCGGCGTTCTCCAGCTTAACGACGACGAACTGGAAGTAGATCTTAGAGGGCGGCGTCCAGCCGTCGGAGGCCATGACATCGGTCAGCTTCACGACCCATTCCTCTATCGCGGGAGCGAATTTTTCCTTGGTCCACTGCTTGAGGTCCGGGGCGTTCGAGGTGTCGAATTCAAGCGTCGCGATGCTCGTCGCGACTTCGAATTTGTTGGGGTCGCCGGTCTCTTTTACGGTCTCCTTGCCGCCCTCGGGCACGCACGCGGAAGTCAGCGGCAGGATAAAAAGACAGGCGACCATTAGTTTTAACCAATTTTTGTCATGGCTCTTCATTTTGTTCTCCTTCTATGTATTGTTATTTTGTGCCAATGTTACCACGTGTTGCCGAAAGGCGTCACCGCCTCGTCAAATTCGGGAATGGTCGCCGCCTTTCCGGCGAGATACTCGTCCACGCGGCGCTTAGCTTCCTCCATACGCGCGAGTATTCCGGCATTGCGCTTTTGGATAAGTTCGAAACCGAAAGGCTGGGAAGTCGCGTTCCAGTCATTGCGATAGATCTCGCAGAATTCGCGCATCGCCGCAACAGCTTTGTCAAGTTTCGCCGCGGCCTCCTTGATCTTCTCGGCGTCCTTCGCCTTCCAGGCCTCAAGCATAGAAAGCGAATAGTCGAGCTTTGTCAGCGTCGCGCGGTTGAAAGCGCACGAGACGGGGGCGCCTGACTCCTTCGAGCCCGCTTCAATTTCGGCCATGGCGTCGCGCCATGCTATGAGGCGGTTGATACCGTCGCCGTCCCACTTTGCCAGGGCGTTTCTTACTTCGAGCATGTAAAGCGGGTCGTCATAGAAGAACGTCCCCTCGCGGAATCCCAGGTTGTAGTTCGGATGGCTCATGCTGTCGGAGAGCTTGGCGAGGGTTCCGTAGTCCATACCCGTAATGGCCTTGAAGCGCGCGCAATTGTCATCGTTTGGCTCGACAGGACGCCCGGCGGCGAGTTCGGCGCAGACGAACATGGATTCGTCGATGATCTCGGGAATATGGTAGGCTCCGTTGTCGCCCCAGAATGTGAACCACATCTCCTCGCAGCCCTTCTCTTTCGCGGCGGCAAGGAAAGCGCGCGAGGCTCTGAGCATCTTCTCGCGGAACTGAATGAAGCGGTCCCATACGTGGGCGCCGCCCGCCAGGACAGGCTTGCCGTTAAGTTCGATGTGTCCGTCGATCGTTTTGGAATAATAGTCAACGTCCTCGGAGTCGTATTCCCAGAAGACAAGGCGCACACCGGCGGGGATCTTTTCCGAGATCTCCTCGGCGGACATCCCTTTGTTGTCGCGGTACAGGCCGTAGAACATATCGTTCCAAATGAGGACTTCCTTGTAGCCGTGGCGGTTGCAGATCTCGCAGACCTTGATAAGATGCTCAAGGATGACATCGAAGCCCGGACGCTTGCCGTTGCGTTTGGCGTATTCATTGTCCGCGAAGCCCCACGCCTCGTCCATGCCGACGTGGATGCGGCTGCCGCCGGCGGCTTCCTGCCAGAACGAGACCATCTTCTCGATGAGCTCGTAAGTCTTCGGCTCACCGACCAGCACGGTCCAATCGTTGTTGCGCACATCCTTCGAATCGCTCCATCTGAGCCACTTTTCGAGATGCCCGAGCGTCTGGATGCAGGGAACGAGTTCAAGGCCGTTCGCTTCCGCGGCCGCCTTGATCTCCTTCACGTCTTCCTTCGTATAGCCGCCGCGGTTCATGCCCCACTTCGGAACGCCTTCGAGACGATAGGTGTCCTCGGTGTAGAGCATGACGCTGTTGTAGCCCATTTTTGACATGCGCTCAAAACAGCGCTTCAGATAAGGGACCTTGTAGACGCGTCCGCGCGAAAGGTCAAGCATAGCGCCGAGCTTTTTCAGCCCCGCACCTTCAGGCTGAGCCTCCTCAGCCGTACAAACGAGCGCGCCGGCTAGGGCCGCGACCGAGGCGATAGTTTTCAGTGTCATTGTTTTTCCTCTTTGTGTCAAATTATCTGAATGTTTCAGCAACTTAAAGCCTATTATAACAGAAAAATGGTGATCTTTCCCGATGTTCGTAAGACTTTGACCCAAAAGGGCGGTCCTTTCTGATATAATAAATAAAATAATCATAAGGGATATTTTTATGTTGGAACAAATCGCTAACGAACTGGAAAATCTTAAAAGCGAAGCGGTCGCGGCCATAGAGGCTGCCAAGAGCACCTCTGAGCTGGCCGAGCTTGATATCAAATATCTGGGACGCAAGGGCTCCTTCGCTGCTTACATGTCCCGCATGAAAGATCTGAGCAACGAGGAAAGGCCAGCCTTCGGCAAGATCGTGAACGAGGCCAAGACCGCCGTTTCCGCGTCGCTCTCCGACAAGCGCATCGCGCTCCTAATTGCCGAGGACACCGCCAAGCTGCAGAAAGACAAGATCGACGTGACGCTGCCCGGGCGCTTCGCCTCGGTGGGCTCCATCCATCCCACATCCGCGGCGCTTCGTGAGATCTCGGATATTTTCCTTAGACTGGGCTTCACCATCGAGGAAGGCCCTGACGTAGAGGACGAGTGGCATAACTTCGACGCCCTCAACATTCCCGACACCCATCCGGCCCGCGACGTGCAGGACACTTTCTTCGTGAAGTCTCCCAAGGAAGTCGCCGAATCCGGCAACAAGATACTTATGCGCACCCACACGTCCCCCGTTCAGGCCAGAACGATGGAAAAACAGCAGCCGCCCATCCGCTTCATCGCGCCGGGCAGAGTTTACAGGAACGAAAGGATCGACGCCTCGCACTACACCATCTTCCATCAGATCGAAGGCTTGTACGTGGACAAAAACGTGACGTTTGCGCAGTTGAAGGGCACCTTGATGAACTTCGCGAAGATCTACTACGGTCCGCAGGCGTCCATAAGGCTTCGCCCGGGCTTCTTCCCCTTCACGGAACCCAGTGCTGAAGTCGACATCACCTGCACGGTCTGCGGCGGCAAAGGCTGCAGCGTCTGCAAGGGCACGGGCTGGGTGGAAGTTTTGGGCGCCGGCATGGTGCATCCCAACGTCTTCAAGGCCGCCGGCTACACCGATCCCGACATCACTGGCTTCGCCTTCGGCTTGGGCGTCGAAAGATTGGCCATCCTGAAGTACAGGATCGACGACATCCGTCTCTTCTACGAAAACGACATTCGCTTCCTGGAGCAGTTCATCTAAACATGATAAGAGTTGGCCAAGGATTTGACGTTCACGCTTTCGCGCCGGGAAGGACTCTTAAGCTTTGCGGCGTCATTATTCCTTACGAGCTGGGGCTGCTGGGACATTCCGACGCGGATGTGGCGACCCACGCTTTGATGGACGCGCTCCTGGGCGCCGCCGCCCTGGGCGACATCGGGAAACTCTTCCCCGACACCGATCAAAAATACGAAGGCGCCGACAGCACGACGCTTTTGAAAGAAGTCGTCGCGCTCCTTCATGAAAACAATTATAAAATCGTTAATTTCGACATAACTATCATTGCGCAGGAACCGAAGATCAGCCCTTATGTTGGATCGATGCGGGCGATCATGGCGTCCTGCTGCGGCCTCTCCTTGGACCGCGTCAGCGTAAAAGCCACCACTACGGAAAGGCTGGGCTTCACGGGAAGAAAGGAAGGCATCGCGGCCTTGGCCTGCGCGCTTATTGAAAAAATCTAATGTCTGAGAAAAAAGAACACTGGGGATCCTCTTTCGGATTCATTATGGCTATGGCCGGTTCCGCGGTGGGGCTTGGCAATATCTGGCGCTTCTCCTTCATAACCGGACAGAACGGCGGCAGCGCTTTTTTGCTTGTTTACCTTGGCTGCGTCTTTTTGGTCGGCATCCCCATTATGCTCTGCGAACTGACCATGGGCCGCGCGGCCCAGTCTAACCCTGTCAGGACCTTCCACAAGCTGGGGCCTGAACGCTCTAACCTCTCCAGCACCATCGGGGTCTTAGCTCTGGTGTGCGCCATCTCTTTCCTCAGTTTCGGACATTTCTTCTACGCCGCGCTTTTTGCCATCGCCGGCGCCTCCTTCATGACTTTCGGCTGGGTGACGCTGGGCGTTCTGTACGGCGCCATCACTCCCCTCTTCATCCTGGCCTACTACGGCGTGGTGGGAGGCTGGACGCTCATCTACGTTTGGAAATCCGTGACCGGGCAATTGAACGTCCATACGGTCGAGGAAGCCACCGCCGTCATGACGCCCATCATCATGACGCCCAAGGGCTACTGGGCCACGCCGCTGGTAGCGACGCTTGTCTTCATGCTCACCACTGCCGCCATCATCTGGATCGGTGTGCAGAAAGGCATCGAGCGCTTCTCCAAGATCTTCATGCCGCTTCTGGCCCTGCTTCTTATCGCTCTGATCTTCAGAGGCCTGACGCTGGAAGGCGCTTCCAAGGGACTGAGGTTCCTTTTCGTCCCAGACTTTTCGCAGCTCTCAGGGCGCTCCTGCCTCGCGGCTCTCGGACACGCCTTTTATTCGCTTTCCTTGGGTATGGGCATAACCATCACCTACGGCGCGTATTTGAAGCGTGACAACAATCTGCCGCGTTCCACGGTCATAATAGCGCTCTTAGACACTCTCGTTTCCGTC
>JAFYHD010000054.1 GCA_017539325.1 bacterium
AGGAAGTCGAGGATCTTTTGGAAGAAGTCCAGCGGTCCGCAGTCAACGTCAGGGCCTTTACGGAAGCCTTGCGCGCCAGGCCGGGGCAAACGCTTTTCGGCGAGGATAAGGAGAAAGGGAAATGAAAAAATTAGCTTTGATTCTTTTAGCGGCCCTGCTGCTCAGCGGCTGTCTTTCCGGCATTTTCAAAAGAGACGCCATCACGGTCAACTATTACCAGATCGACTACCCCTCGATCGCCAAGGCCTGCGAAAAGCCTTTCGACCTCTCGCTTTCCTTCAGGAAGCTGCAGGTCAACTCCGCCTACGACCGCAGCACGCTCATCTATATGAACGGCGACAAGAGCGGGGGAGTGTACAGCTATGACGAATGGCTCTCTTCGCCGGACGAACTGATCTTCTCCATGCTGCAGAGGGACCTCGAGGACGGCAACGTCTTCAAGAGCCTGACTTCCAGAACTTCCGGAACGCTGCCTGACTACGGTCTTGTAGGTTCTTTAGTGGAAGTCTACGAGAGCAGGGAGCTCCTCGGCACAAAAGCCAAGGCGCACGTCGTCATGCTGTTCACGCTGACGAGGCTCGACCGCGGTTCCAGGACGTCCAGGGTGGTCCTGCAGAAACGCTACACGGCCGACACCGATTGCGCTAGCGGAGATCCGGAATCTTACGTGCAGGGCGTCTGCTCTTCCTTAAGGGATATTTCGGAAAGGCTTAACAAGGATATTTACGTTGCGGTGGGCGAAGAGGAAGCCCGCCTGAAGAGCGAAGGGGACACCAAATGAAAAGGAATGTTTTTTTAGCTTTGTTTTCGATAGTTTTCATATCAGGCTGCGTTTCCGAATTCTCGGGAACGTTTTCGGCGTCTGAAAAAGCGGACGGCATAGCGCCGGCGCCCCCGACCAAAGTCATACCCGAGACGAACGTCTACCACGGCGTGACGTTAGTCGACGACTACGCCTGGATGGAGGACAACACAAGGCCAGACGTTCAGGAATGGACGAAGGCGCAGAACGAGCGTTTCTACGAATACGCCGACAAACTGCCCGCGACCGCCTATCTCGAAAAGGAGCTGAAAAGGCTTTGGCGCTACGCCGACCAGACCGTGCCGACGGAAGTTTACGACGGCAAGCGTTTGTACTTCAGCAAAAAGGGCGTCGACGACACCAAGTGGATACTGATGACGAAAGAGAATGCCGACGCTCCGGAAAAGGTAGTGCTGGATCCTAACAAGTGGGACAAGGACGATTATCTCGCCTTCGCTTCTCGCTCCCGCGACGGCCGCTACGTCGCCTACGGCATCGGACACGCCGGCGACGAGAACCCTGTCATCCACGTTCTTGACGTGGAGAACGAAATGGAGCTTCCAGACCGTGTGCGCGGCTGGAAGCAGGGCGTTTCCTGCTGGAAGAAAGACAACTCCGGCTTCTACTATTCCTGCAAGCCTTTGAAAGGCACCGTACCGGAGGGCGAGGAATTCTACTGGCACGCTGTTTACTTCCACAAGCTCGGAACGAGCGCGGAAGAGGACAAGCTGATCTTCAACTCTGAAACGGAAAGGGAGAAATGGCACGGCGTCGATCTCTCCGACGATGAGAAATACATGCTCTACTACAGGGGCAATTTCGGGAGTGCCGACATCTGGCTCAAGAAGAACATCGAGGGCGCCGAACTCGTCCCGGTGGTCATAGGCAAGGAAGCCAATTTCGACATCGCAATGGTCGAGAACAAGCTCTTCATCAGGACGAACCTGGACGCGCCGAGATTCATGGTCTACGTGGCCGATATGGAAAAGCCCGGCTTCGACGATTGGCAAGTCTTCCTGCCGGAAAGCGAGGACAAGCTGGAAGGCCTCTCCTTTATCGACGGTCACATCTACGCCGAGTATCTCAGCGGCATCGAGACCGTCATCAAGATCTACGATCTGGATGGAACTTTCATAAGGAACATGACGCTTCCCGCGAGCTTCTGCTCCGCCGGGGTCTCCGGCTACTGGCACAAGGGCCCCGTAAAGCTAAACTGCTCCAGCTACCTTATTCCCAACACTACCTACGCCTACAACGTCGACGATGACAAGCTTACGGTATTGAAGGAATTCCCCGTCAAATACGAGCTCGACAACTGCGCGGTGACGCAGGTCTTCTATCCCTCCAAGGACGGTACGTCGATCCCGATGACTATAATCTATCCCAAGGACCGTCCTAGAGACGGCAGCTGCCCCTGCATCTTAGACGGCTACGGCGGCTTCAATGTCTCGCTGAGGCCGGGCTTCATCGGCTCCAATTCCCTGTGGGTCCAAAACGGCGGCGTTTTCGCCATCGCTAATCTACGCGGCGGCGGCGAATTCGGCGAGAAATGGCACAAGGCCGGCATGCGCGAAAATAAGCAGAACGTCTTCGACGACTTCATCGCGGCGGCCGAGTATCTCATAAAGGAAGGCTACACCAGCAAAGAAAAACTCGGCATATCCGGCGGCTCAAACGGCGGGCTCTTGGTCGGCGCCTGCGCCGTCCAGCGCCCCGACCTCTACAAGGCCGTCAGGTGCGGCGTGCCGCTTCTGGACATGATCAAGTACCACAAGTTCAGGATCGCCAATATCTGGAGCGAGGAGTACGGCACCTCCGACTTCAAGGAGCAGTTCGAATACCTCCTTAAGTACTCCCCCTATCAGAATATCCAAAAAGGCGTGAAGTACCCCGATATGCTCATCACAGGCGGCGAGAACGACGCCAGAGTCGATCCCATGCACGTCAGGAAGATGGGCGCCAAGCTTCAGGCCGACTCGACGGGCGGCCCCGTATTCCCGGTCGTCTATCCCGACGCCGGCCACGGCTCCTCGGTGGACTTCGATTCCAGGGTCAAGCAGTACGCGAGGGAAGAAGCCTTCATGTACGACAGGCTCGGCCTTGAGATCACGAAAGAATAAAGGGAAAAGCAGAAATAAAAAAAGGCCCCGGTTTTCCGGGGCCTTTTTTTTTAGGCAAGGAGAAAAATTATTCTTCTTTCGGCTCGACTTTCTTTTCACGAGCTTCCGAGACGATGAGCTTCCTGCCGCCGACTTCCGCTTCGTGGAAGGTCTCGATGGCTTCTTTGGTCTCTTCTTCAGTGCTCATTTCAACAAAACCGAAACCGCGGCTGCGCCTGGTCTCACGATCAAAGATGACCGAAGCGGAGTTGACCGTCCCGACTGTTGAGAACAGTTTGGAAAGATCCTCTTTGGTCATCGCGTAGGGCATGTTGCCCACAAAAATTTTGGTAGGCATATTTTTCCTTACCTATTATGGAGAGTTTAAGATGCGCGTCCAGTAAAAAAAGGAAACCTTTTCCTTTCCCCCCTGAACAAAAATTAAAACAGCGGCTATTCTAGCAGTATTTCCCAAAAATGGCAAGAGGAGCACGCCTTGAAGGGGAAAGCGGGAAGGCTTTTTTTATGCTATAATCCTTGATGTATGGAGATATACGATTCACACTTCACGCCAAGCGCGGCGAGAAAGCTGAAGGCCGCCATTGAGGAGGCATGTGGCAACGAAGTTTTCGCCCGCGGCATCATGTCGGACGACGGACTTATCTGCGACATCGAGGTCATCTCGCGCGGCAACGACCACATGGTCGCGGCCGTGATGCAGCGCTGCCAGAGCGGGGACTACGCCATACACAATCATCCGCCGACTCACATGGTCTCCGCCAGGGAGAACATTAAGCCTTCGGACGCCGACGTCGGCATCGCGAGCCAGCTAGGCGCCCGCGGCATCGGCAGCATGATCGTCGACAACGAAGTGAGGATGAGCTACGTCCTCGTCGAGACGGGGCCGA
The DNA here is from genome assembly GCA_017539325.1 of bacterium. GTDB lineage: Bacteria > Auribacterota > UBA3054 > UBA3054 > UBA3054 > UBA3054. Next base: position 3,810 of record JAFYHD010000054.1, read on the forward strand.
TGAAAAAATTGACGGCGCTTCCTGAGGAAAAGATCGCGAGCCAACTTGACAAGGGTTCGCGTTTGAGCCAGCATTTCAAGAATTACGAGGAGCGCCCCGAGCAGAAAGCCATGCTGTCGCAAGTGACGCAGGCTTTCAACAAAGGATCCTTGTGCGTGGCGGAAGCGGGCACGGGCACGGGAAAGACCATAGCTTATCTGTTGCCCTCCATCGCCTGGTCTATCGTGAACAACGAAAAGATCGTCATCGCGACGCACACCATAAATTTGCAGGAGCAGCTCTTTAAAAAAGATTTTCCGGTCGTAAAAGATCTCTTCTCGAAAGAGGCGGTGGCGGTTCTGGTGAAAGGCAGAGCCAACTACGCCTGCCTTAGGAAAGCCAACGTCATACTGAAGAATCCCGAGCTCATAGCCGACGAGGACCAGGAGAGGCTGGAGTCCTTGGCGAAATGGGCCGTCGGCTCCGAGACAGGGGACAGGAGCGAACCGGCCGAGTATCCCGAAAGCAAACACTGGGAAAAACTCTCATCCTCAAGAGAGACTTGCATCAAGAGCGCCTGCCCGTTCTTCAAAAGCTGCTTCGTGGTGAAGGCCAGGCGGAAAGCCGAGGAAGCCAACGTCATCATAACGAACCACGCGCTGCTTTTTTCCGACATCGTAATAAGGGAGAGCGGGAACGCCACCGGCATCCTTCCGGACTACACCGCGGTCGTGATAGACGAAGCCCACAATCTTGAGGATTCCGCCACTAACCACTTCGGCATGGCGGTCTCCCGCTACGACATCCTGACGACCCTGAACGCCATTTACCGCACCAGCGGCCATAAGGAGACGGGCGCCCTAATAACGCTCGCCAATTTCGTGAAGAAGAATCCCGAGCGTTTCGGGAAAGACCAGGAGACGTTCCTCGAGCAGGTGAAAACTCTCATTGACGACGGACTGCCGATCCTGCGCGAAGAGGCGTTGGGAGAATGCGACGACATCTGCGACATCCTTATGAAGCTGGACGCCAAGGCAAAGTTATGTGGCCAGGATTTCCTGCCGTACCGTCTAACCAAAGAACACAGAGCGACCGCCGAGTGGGAGGACGTCTGCGAGCATTTGAAGAAACTGGAAGCGACGCTGACGCAGGGCGCGGCGCTCTTCAAGGGCATCTTCGAAACTTTGGAAGACAAGCTGAAGGAAGGCCATGACGAACTGCCCGGCCTCGCCAAGGATCTTGCCGTGCGCGTCGCCCAGCTGGAGACCTTCGCCTCCACCATCTCCGAGATAAGGGAGAAGGGCGAGGAGGAGAACGGTATGGTCAGCTGGCTGGACGCCGGCCTTTCCCAGAAACTGAAGATCAAAAGATTCAGCATAGAGAGCGTTCCCATCACCGTGGGCGAACGGTTGAAGGAATCTCTTTACAAAAGATTCCGCACGATCGTTCTGACGTCCGCGACCTTGTCGAGCAAGGACAAGCTCGACTTCTTCAAGAGCCGGGTCGGCCTCGACCTCTACGAAGAGGAGCTCAAAGCGACCGGCGGAAGAGAGATCACCGAGAACATCTACAAGTCGAGTTTCGATTACAAGAAGCAGGCCGCCCTGCTCGTTCCGGAAGACTCCTTCGAGCTGAACCAGAACGCCATGATACTTGACCTGGCGCAGCTGACGGAAGGCGGGGCTTTCGTGCTCTTCACTTCCGTATCTGGCATGCAGAGTTCCTTCGACGCGCTGGAAAAAGCCCTGCGCGCCAGGGGGCTTCTGCCCATGGTGCAGTTCTCGGATTCCAGTCACAATCTTTTGAACCGCTTCAAAAGCTCCCACAACGCCGTTTTGTTCGGCGTGGACAGCTTCTGGGCCGGCGTGGACGTCCCGGGAGAGAATCTGCGCTCCATCATTCTTACGAAGCTTCCCTTCGCCGTGCCGACGGAACCTATCCAGGAAGCGCGCTGCGAAGAGCTGGAAAAGAAGGGCGTGACGTCGTTCGCGCACTATTCAGTCCCGCAGGCGGTCATCAAGCTCCGCCAGGGCTTCGGAAGATTGGTGAGGAGCAGCTCCGATTACGGGATCGTCACGATCTTAGACGACCGCATCCTGAAGAAGAGCTACGGGAAGACCTTCCTGGGCTCCCTGCCGGATTGCCAGAGATTCATAGGGCCTTTCAAGGAGGTCCTTGACTCCGCGCAATATTTTCTTGAAAATATAAAAAAACAACGAAACAAATAAATAAACCAGACGAGAGGAAAACATGAAAATTCGCATCGCCTTATCCCTGGCGCTCGCCGCCGTCTTCGCTTTCGCTGAAAGCCAAACCTTCACTTCCCCCGGCGGCAACGTCAAAGTCAAGCTGGGAGACGGTGAGAAACTCACCTACGCTCTGAGCATAAACGGCGAGGAAACGCCCTTGTCCGGCGAGCTCGGACTTGATTTCGCGGACCAATCCTGGCCGGAAAAGGTCGAGATCATGGCTGTCGTGAAAGAGAGGATCGACGAAAAGTGGCAGCAGCCGATAGGAATTCAGAAGGAGTACCGCGACTTCTGCGACGAGTACACCGTTAAATTGAAAGCCGAATTCCCCAAGAGGGAAGTGGGGCTTGTCTTCCGTCTCTATGACGAAGGATTCGCTTTCCGCTATACGATAACGCCGAATGATCCCGAGGAAGAGTACGTCATAACGAAAGACAAGACCGACTACCTCTTCGATAAGGACTACGAGTGCTGGTACGCGCCCTACGGCTTCGGCTCCGCCCAGGAGCATGAATCCCTCAAGGCCACCGTTGCCACCATCCCGGGCGGCACCATCTCCGGCTGCCCGCTTCTGGTGAAAGGCGACGATTTCGCCCTGGCGCTGACCGAGACCGACCTCAGGGACTGGGCCGGGCTTTATTTCGGCAACGGGAAAAAATACAGGGGCGAAGAGCTCTATTCCAGCGGCAATATGAAAGGCAAAGACGAAGCCAAGCCATTCAAGGTCGACGTCACCGGAAAAGAAGCCGTGACGCTCTGCCACTTTGTGGACGGCGACAACAGCCACTGCCACGCCGACTGGGTCGAACTTACGCTCGTGGACGAAGCCGGGAACAAAGTTCCCGTGACGGAAAAGTTCATCACGGCGCACGAGCAGGACTGGGGTGAATTTGGTATAAACAAAAGCGTGGACGGCAATCCGCTCAGGATCGGCCAGAAAACTTTCAAAAGAGGCTTCGGCAGCCACGCCAACGGCCTTATCAAACTGAAACTCGACAAAAAATACAAAGAGCTCAAAGGCCTTTGCGGCGTCGACGCGGAAAAGGCGGACCTTGGCCGCTCTGCCTTCGGTATCTACGAAGAGAAAGAGACTGCGGCTAAGCCTTACCTTTGCGCCATGCTCGCCCCGAGGCTCGACGGCAAGGGACTCGTCCTCACCAAGGGCGAACGCCATTCCCCCTGGAGGCTCGCGCTTATCGGCAAGAGCGAACTTGACCTTGTCACGAACCAGATGATCTTAAACTGCGCCTCGCCTTGCGAGCTTGAGGATACAAGCTGGATCAAAGCGGGACGCTGCACCTGGAACTGGTGGTCCGACTGGAACAGGAACCTCTGCACGGAATCCATCAAGAAGGAAATAGACTTCGCCTCCCGCCACGGCTGGGAATACTCGACCGTAGACGACCCCTGGTACTCCCCGCACATGGGCAGAGTCGGCAACAACGTCATGAAGGGCCAGGAAGGCAAAGTCGACCTGCCTGAGATCGCCAGCTTCGCCAAGGAAAAAGGCGTGAAGCTGATCCTCTGGATGCACTGGGCCGACATCAACAGAATGATGGAGGAAGCCTTCGCGTATTACGAAGAGCTAGGTTCGATCGGCGGCATGAAGATCGACTTCATGAACCGCGACGACCAGGAGATGGTCAATTGGTACGAGAAGACCGTCAAGGCGGCCGCCAAGCACCATCTGATCGTCAACTTCCACGGCTCTTACAAGCCCTGCGGCTTCGCCCGCACCTTCCCGAACCAGATCACAAGCGAGGGCGTAAAAGGCAACGAAGCGAGCAAGTGGGGCTCCGACATCACTCCGAAGCTGCTCGCCAGTTATCCCTTCACCCGCTACATCCAGGGCCCGGCCGACCTGACGCCCGGCGGCTTCCTCAACAGGCAGCCCGAGAATTTCAAGCCGACTTCCCCGACGGAGGTCATCGGCACGCGAGCCCACGAACTGGCGCTGTGCTTCGTTTTGCCAACGCCGCTCATCTGCCTGTGCGACAATCCCAAGAACTACGAAGGCCAGCCCGGCCTGGAATATCTTGACCAGCTGAAGGCGACCTGGGACGAAACGCTCGCTCTCCAGGGCAAGATCGGCGAATTCTACATCTGCGCCCGCAGAAACGGCGACGACTGGTACATCGGCATGATCGGCGACGACATGGCCCAGAAACATACAGTACCGCTGACGTTCTTAAAAGACGGCGTGACCTACAAGGCCCAGATCTTCCGCGACAAAGAGGACAGCATCACCGACGCGTGCGCGATCGAGATCGCTGAAGAGGAAGTGACGAAAGACACGACCCTCGAGATCAAGACCGTCCGCAACGGCGGATACGTCGCGATACTAAAACCGATCCAGAAATAAATTTTACTTGCGGACTATCTCGAGATAGTTGACGACGTGATCAGATCCGCGGTAGCTGATCGTCTCGACTAGTTCGATCGGGGTAAGGCCGGCCTTTTCCATGACTCTCCTGCTGGCAGGATTCTCCTGGAAATGGCCGGCCCTTATCTTTCTGTACCCAATGCGGAAAAGCTCGCCTATGGCCGCTTTGAAAGCCTCCGTGGCGTATCCCTTGCCCCAATGGCGGGAACTGATGGCGTAGCCAATTTCTATCTCGTCGCCGTTTTTCGTCGTGTAGTTGAGAAAGCCGACGAATCCGTTCTCGTCAGAGATGGCGTAGACGAAATGCTCGGGTTTAAGGGAGGCGTTTTTGAAGCTGGTAAAAAGCTTCTTAATGGCCTCTTCGTCGGGGAAGTCAGGGATCATGTAAGTGGCGAATATCTTGGGGTCAAGGAACATCTCCCTGGCCGCGGGGTAGTCGTCATCCGAAAAGGGCCGCAGGGTAAGCCGGCCCGACTCTAAGGTAAGGTTTCTTTCCAACATATCGGAGTCATTTTCGCAATTTTGCTTTTGCTTGTCAAACCCCTGTTTCAGGGGCTTTCGGCACCATTGAATCAAAGCCCTTTTTGTAGTATCATAATATATATGTATCTGGATATAATTTTACTGCTTTTACTCCTGCTTTGCATGACGATAGGCGTCATGCGCGGCGTGCTTTCGCCCCTTATCACCTTCTTTTCGCTCTTTTTGTCGATCTGGCTGGTCGTTTTGTTCCTCGACCCGTGCTTAGGGGAGCTGAAAGAACTTACCCATCCCTGGGAAGGTAACTTTCTGGTGACGCTTCTCACCTCGAAGTTCGTGGCGGGGCTGCTTCTGATCCTCATCCTTTATTTCACCCTGACGTCTCTGGCTGAGTTCATAAAGAGAAAGCTGATGAACGCCCTGGACCTTAAGTTCAGCGACCGCTTCCTCGGCATGCTCTGCGGCGCGGCCGTGGGAATGTTCCTCTGCGTGATGCTCTGCATAGGGCTCATCTGGTCGAGGACTTTCGTGGTCTCCCAGGCGAACGAGGAAGGTTTGGGAAAATACGACGCCATACTGCAGTCCTCGCAGGGCTATTCCGTTTCCCTGGCCGTCATCGACTGGACGGTGAGGAAATTCCCGAAGGCCGCGACTATTTTGCCGGGCGGTCAGATCTGGGGCGTCTCCTCCGTGAACGAGGAAGAGGAAGATGAGGAATACGACGAAGACGAAAGGGGAGTCTGGGGTCATTGAGATGAAAAAGAACATTATCGTGGTGATGGGCGGCTGGAGCCCGGAAGCGCCTATCTCGATGAGATCCGGGCTGAACGTTTTCAGAACTCTCGACAGGAAGAAATACAACGTCAGGGCGGTCATTCTGAAAGAAGACCGCACGGCCTGCTTCCTTGCGGAAGACGAAACGCCCTCTGAAAAAGACTGGCAGGAGCGTCCCTCCTTTAACATCGCGAAAGTTTTCACCGAGGTGTTGTCCTGGCCGGTCGACGCCGCGATGCTGGCTTTGCACGGCTGCGGCGGCGAGGACGGCTGCTTCCAGGGCTTTTTGTCGACGCTTGGCATTCCTTTCACGCACAGCGGCGTGACCGCTTCGGCTGTCGCGATGGAAAAGGACATCGCGAAGCTTTTGTACGCGGCCGCCGGCATCAGGATCCCGAAAGGCGTGACGGTCTCCTCGAAGGAGGACCCGCTTGAAAAGATCAAAAGCGCCGGCCTTGAATATCCCGTCATCGCGAAGCCCCTGGCTTCCGGCTCGAGCTTCGGGCTCTGGCTTTTGAATAGCGAGAAGGAACTGAAGGAAAACGTTTTCTCCTTCTGGCTGAACGGCGGCTTGTATCTCTTCGAGGAGTTCGTGAAGGGCAGGGAGTTCACCTGCGTCGTGGCGACCAAGGACGGATCTCCTTTCGCTCTTCCTGTGACCGAGATCGTCTCTTTGACCGGCGAGCTCTTCGACTACAAGGCGAAGTACACCAAAGGCAAGAGCGAGGAGATCACTCCGGCGAGGATAAGCGAGGCTTTGAGCTCCCAGATCAGGGCTGCTGCGGAAGTCTGCCATAAGGCCCTGCGCTGCCAGGGCGTTTCCCGAACCGACTTCATCGTGAACGAGCGCGGCGACATCTACGCCCTCGAGACCAACACTATTCCCGGCATGTCAGAGGCTTCCATTCTGCCGAAGGCCGCCCTGGGCGCCGGGCTTACTTTTTCGCAAATACTGGACGATCTGCTGGCGGAAGCCATGTCGTCCGAAAAATAATAACCTTTCGAGGCAATTATGCTTGATATCAAATTCATTAGGGAAAATTACGAAGAGGTGCGCGCCAAACTCCTGACGCGCTATCCGGCTGGCCAGAACCGCAACAACTTGGACGAGGCTTTGGAGCAGCTGATGGTGAACGACAAATTGAGACGCGACGAGATCAAAGCGCTTGAGTCTTTGCAGCAGAGCCGCAACCAGCTCTCCAAGGAGATCGGCATGAAGCGCGCCAAAGGCGAGGACGCCGATGATCTGAGAAGCCTGGTGCAGGAGATAAAGGAAAAACTCGACTCCGCCGAGAAGACCAAAGAGGAAGCGGAGCAGAAAGTCAGCTACCTCATCGACCGCATTCCCAATATTCCCGACGCCACGACGCCGATCGGAGATTCCGAAGACGACAACCTGGAAGTGAGGAGAGTGGGGGAGATCCCGTCCTTCGATTTCGAGCCGAAGCAGCATTTCGAGATCGGCGAGAAGCTCGGCATCCTCGACCTTGAGAGAGCCGCGAAGCTTAGCGGCGCCAGATTCTCGGTCCTCAGGGGCCCGGGCGCGAAGCTCGAGCGCGCGCTGGAAAACTTCATGCTCGACGAGCACACGAAGAACGAGGGCTACACGGAATTCGAAGTTCCCCTGATCGTCAGTGACGAGACTCTTTACGGCAGCGGTCAGCTTCCCAAGTTCCAGGAAGACCTCTTCCACGTCGAGTGGGAGAAACCCATGTATCTTATCCCGACTTCCGAGGTGCCGCTTGTCAATCTGCACCGCAGCGAGACTTTCGAGGAGAAGGATCTGCCTTTGCGCTACACCGCGCTGACGCCCTGCTTCCGTTCCGAGGCCGGCAGCTACGGCAAAGACACCCGCGGCATCATCAGGGTGCACCAATTTTACAAAGTCGAGATGGTGAACTTCACGACGCCCGAAAAGTCGATGGAAGCTTTGGAGACCATGACCGAGAACGCCTCGAGGATCCTGCAGAAACTCGGCATCGCGCACCGCGTGGTGGCTCTCTGCACTTCCGACATGGGCTTCTCGGCCTGCAAGACCTACGACGTGGAAGTCTGGCTGCCCGGCCAGAACACTTACCGCGAGATCTCTTCCTGCTCGAACTGCTGGGACTTCCAGGCCAGGAGGGCCAATATCAGATACCGTCCGGCCGACGGCGGGAAACCGCAGTACGTGCATACGCTGAACGGCTCCGGCCTGGCGGTCGGCCGCACCTGGGTCGCCGTTTTGGAGAACTACCAGCAGAAAGACGGCAGCGTAATAATTCCCGAAGTTCTGCGTCCCTACATGGACGGTCAAAGCGTAATCGAACCAATCAAATAAAAATATGTGGCAGGAAATCGTTAACGTTTACAGAGACTTCGACACGTTCGGTCGTGTCGACATGCTTATTCTGGCGCTGATGTCGGTCTATATGTGGAGCCTCTTCATCGCCAAGCACCTCTACTTCAAAAAGCTTGAGTCGGCAAACGCCCACTTGGCCCAGAGGCTGGCGGAATTCCGGGCGCAGTTTCTGCGCGATTTCGCCCAGCTCTACCGCGATCTGCCCCAGACGTCCGACACGCCGATCTACCGCCTCTATCGCTCGGCGATGGATTTCCTCTTCGCCGAGGGCCAGGCCACCGCTTCCGACATCAACGAGGCTGGCCAGATAATGGACGCGGCGCTCTCCAAAGAGATCAATGAGATGGAAGGCGGATTGACCTTCTTTTCGGTGACGGCCATGCTGGCGCCCATGATGGGCCTTTTCGGAACGGTCTGGGGACTTACGCTCTCCTTCCGCGGCATGGTCGGCAGCGGCAACACGACGATCAGCACGGTCGCGCCCGGCATCTCGGTCGCTTTGATCACGACGGTCGCCGGCTTGATAGTCGCCATTCCGGCGGCGGCCATCTTCTACTATTTCCGCGGCCGCGTCAACAACCAGATCGTCCTTATGGAAAGCTATTCCAAGCTTCTCGTGGCGAGGCTCGCCAGAACGCTGGAAAGGGAACAGAATTCGGAGCGGTAAATGAGTCTTCTCAAAAGACGGCGCAGCAACGACGACGCGGACCTCAACGTTACCTCGCTAGTGGACGTGACGATGACGGTCCTCATCATGTTCATTCTCATAGCCCCCGTTTTGGAGCAGGGGCTTAAGATCGAACACCCGTCAAGCGACGCCGTCAGCTCATCCGATATTCCCGACGAGCCCTTGATCGTGTCGCTGACGAAATCAAAAGACACGGGTTACGGCGTCGTGAAACTGGGGGATACCGTGATGGGTCCTGAGAAGCCCTTCGACAAACTTTATCAAACGCTTTGCGAAATGAAGGCGAAAAAGAAAGACCTCTCCGTCATCATCAGGGCGGACGGGGAATTCCCGTATGAATACGTCATTCGCCTGATGGACGCGGCTTACAGCGCCGGCGTGGCCGTCGGCTTGGGGGACAAATGAGTCTTCTGAGGGACCGCCGCCAGGGCCAGGACGCCAGGATAACCGTCACGTCGCTCGTCGACGTGACCATGACCGTCCTTATCATGTTCATCCTGCTCGTGCCTCTTATGGAGCAGGGCGTGGACGTCGCGCTTCCCAAGGCCTCGCCAATGACCTTCGAGCAGCCGGACTACGCGGCGGTCGTTTCTATGCAGCAGAGCGTAGACGAAGCGACGCATCAGACGAACGGCGTGCTTTACGTCAACGACCGCGAGATGGATCGCTTAGACCCCTTCGGCTCGCTTAAAAAGGAGATCCAGCTGATGCGCGAAAAAGAAACGCCGACCAACAAGCTGGAAGTGATAATCAGAGTGGACAGGCGCTTCCGCTACGGCAACGTCTTGGAACTTGTGAACCACCTTAGGGAGATAGGCGTGGACACCTCCTATTTCGCGACGGAAACCACGGGGAACGAAAGGTAAGATGAAAGGCTTCTCGACTTCATATTTCCTTCCCTCGTTTGTGGGCCACGTCCTCATATTTTTGGGACTGATCGTCGCGGCCTCACTTGCCGAGCCTCAGCCTAAGCTTGTGGGCGTCCAGGCGAAGGTGACGCTGACGCAGATCCCCCAGGCCAACATCCCCGCGCCGCCCGCGCCCGATCCGCCGAAGCCGGTCACGCCTCCGCCCGTGGAGAAGAAGGTCGAGCAGCCGGTCGAGAAGAAGCAGGAGCAGAAGATCGAGAAGCCGGTGGAGAAGCCGCCCGAGAAAAAAGTCGAGAAACCGGTAGAGAAGAAGCAGGAGAAAAAGGTCGAAAAGAAAGTCGAGCCCAAGAAGGACACGAACGTTTCCGAGATGCCGGACTTCATAAAGAAAAAGCAGCAGGAGCGCGCCGAGAAGCGCAAGAGCCAGGCCAAGACCGCGAAGAAGGCGACGGAGAACACCAAGCCGACCAAAGAGACTACGAAGACCAAGACCGATCCTCTTCCGCAGCTTCCTTCGACCGTCGGCCAGCAGCTTGAGAGCGTGACGACGGTGACGACCACCGACCACTCCCTCGACAATCTGACGAAAGAATTGAACCAGAGCGTGCAGCGCATGACCAGCCGCGTCGAGTCCCAGAGCTTCTTCTCGGGAGGCGAGACGGGAAGCCAGGCGGCCGCCATCAACAACTATTACCAGAGCACCATCCTTTCCGCCATCCAGTCCGCCTGGCAGACGCCGCAGGCGACCCAGATAAACAAGAAGTCCACCTGCATAGTCCGCTTCACTTTAACGAAGGACGGCAGGGTGACCGCGGCGAGGATCGTACAGAGCAGCGGCGTGAAAGCGATGGACGACTCCGCCCTTTCCGCGGTGAGGTCGGCGCGCTTCGGCCCCTTCCCGCCGGACATCACAAAGCCGACTCTGGAAGTGGAAGTGCCCTTCGAATGCGAAAAATAGGAGAAATTTGTGGCAGATAAACTATCGATGAAAGAAAGCCCCGAAGTCGAGGCTTACAATCTGGAAGACTGGTCCCAGATCTTCTACTGGCGCCAAAAATTCCGGAAGTCCATGGGCAGGATCGACAAGCTGCCCATCACCGCTTCCGCCGCCCAGTGGATCATAGACGAAATAAGCAAGAGCGGAAAAAGGCTCTCGGTCCTCGACTACGGCGCCGGCCCGAGGCTTCTGAAGGAAAAGCTCGCTCCCGTAATTGACAAGATTGATTACTTCAGCTTCGACATCGACAGAAGGACCGAGCAGGATTACTACGAGCTCTCGGAAATAAAAAGAGACTTCGACATCGTGGTCTGCTTGGAAGTCATAGAGCACCTCGACACCAGGGGAAAGATCGACCTGGTGAAAGACATGACGACTTTGACGAAGCCCGGAGGAAAGGTGATGGTGACGACTCCCAACGCGGAGCATCCGACCGTTTTCTGGCGCGACTTCTCGCATGTGGCGCCCATCCACCATCTAGACCTGGCCGGCTTGATGGCGCGCTTCGGGCTTGTCGACATCGAGATCCACCGCCTGGCCAGGCTGACGCTCAAGAAGAGAATACAGCTCATCTTCTACGCGCCCTTCCTGAAATTCTTGCACTGCGATTTCGCCCAGAGCATCATGGCTGTGGGCAGAAAACCCCTTGAAGGAGAAAAGCGATGAAAAAAATCATTTTCTTTACGCTCGCCGCACTGACACTTTGCGGCTGTGAAAAAGAATCCCCGGCCGCCCTCGCGGCTCAGGAAACTCCAACCGTTCAGCCTGCCGCCGCAACGGCCGAAGCAGTCACCGCGGCCGCCGAGCCCGCCAAAGTTGCGGAAGTTCAACCCGGCCCAGCCACCGACGAGCAGGTCGCGGCTTTGGTGAAAGGCGACAACGCTTTCGCCTGGGAGCTCTTCAAACAGCTCGCCGATCCCGCGCAGCCGGTCTTCTTTTCGCCCTACAGCATTTCCAGCGCCATGGCGATGCTTACTTTGGGCGCGAAAGGCGAAACGGAAAAGCAGCTCACGGAAACGCTGGCTTTCCCGGACAAGGGGCCTCTTCTTGGCAAGGAATTCCAGAAACTTAGGGAGAGCATTGTTTCCAGCGACGCGAAATTCACAGTGACGGACGCCAATTCGCTTTGGCTGAACATCGGTTTCGACGTTCTCTCATCCTATGCGCAGAGCCTGAAGGAATTCTTCGGGGGCGAAGCGAGGAGCATTGAGTTCGCGAAAAACAAAGAAGCGGCCGCCACTATCAACGCCTGGATCTCCGATCACACCAGAAATCTCATCAAAGACCTCATCAGTCCCGAAGCTTTGGGAAGAGACACGAGGCTCGTCCTTGTGAACGCCGTGAGCTTCCTGGCCAAGTGGGAGGTGGAATTCGATGAGAGCGGCACCAGAAAATATTCCCTTATGGACTATATGGGCCGCGCCGGGAAAGGGGAGCTGATGCGCCAGGAAGGCATGTTCAGCTCAGCGGAAGTCGACGGAGTGACCGCCGTGGAACTTAACTACATCGGCAGGAAATATTCGCTTCTGGCCATGATGCCCAACGACGTGGCGAAATTCGCCTCCTGGGAAAAGACCATCGACGACGCTTATGTAAAGAACATAACGCAGTCCCTTGAACGTGAGAACGTCGTGCTTTTGTTCCCGAAATTCACGACGGAATACACTCAGGGTCTGGTACCCGTTTTCAAAGAAATGGGCTTGGCCTCGCCCTTTTCGAACAGCGCCGATTTTACCGGCATCAGTCTGAAGGAGCAGCTCTTCGTCAGCGAGATCATCCACAAAGCGATCGTCAAGGTCTACGAGACCGGAACGGAAGCCGCGGCCGCGACCGCCATCATGGTCAAGTGC
>JAFYHD010000055.1 GCA_017539325.1 bacterium
GCCCACAAGATGTTCATCAACATGCTGGCTTATCTCCTGACCAGATGACATGGCATTTTTAGGCGTCATAACCTTTGTTCTCCTGGCCACTCTTTTGAGAGGGAAGCACGCTTTCAAAAAGTGGCCCTGGAGAATAGTCGCGGGCGGTCTGCTTTTACAGGCCGCCTTCGTTTTTCTTCTGAAGCCCGACGGCGCCGCTTACAAATATCTGGGCAGCTTCTTCAAACTTTTGGGAGAATCAGCCGCGGCCGGCGGCAGGAGCGTTTTTGGCAGCGTTGACATCAGGATGTATTTTGCCCTGAACTGCCTTTGCACGATCATAATGATCTCGGCTTTCATGGGCGTGCTTTACTATATCGGGATCCCGCAGAAGATCATTTCCTGGATCGCCAAGCTCTTCAAGAAACTCTTCGGTATAGACGGATCGGCCGCTTTCGCCGCGGCCTGCTCGATCTTCTTCGGGGTCGGCGTCACGGTGAGCATTCTGACGCCTTACGTGCCGAAAATGAGCAAGCGTTCGCTGATGATCCTTCTGGTCTCTTCGCTTGCCACGATCTCTTTCGCCCTGATGCCTCTGCTTTCTAGCATGGGTATTTCCTCTGGCGATCTTGTCCTTGCCAGTTTCATGTCGGCGCCCTCCGCCGTTATGTTCGCCGCGCTCATGTGCCCGGAAGAGGAGGGGAGCGCGCCTGAAGACGAAATAAAGGCCGATCTCATGTCCGGCAGGGGAATTGCCGAATCCTTTGCGAAAGGGGCCCTGATGGGCCTCAAATTGGCCGTGAGCGTCATCGCCATGCTCATCGCGATCTCCGCCGCCATTTATTTCATAAACAAGCTGCTTGTTTCTCCCAAGGCTTTCTTTCCGAATTACCCGGAGATTTCGCTCCAGGGCCTCTTCGGCCTCATAGGCTGGCCCTTCGCTTTCCTTATGGGCGTTCCCGCCGCGGAATGTTCGAAGGTCGGCTATGTTTTAGGCTGCAAAGTCGTCCTGAACGAGATAGTCGCTTACCAGGAGCTGCTTAAGATTGCGGAGGCGATCTCCCCGAAAACGCTGAGGATCGCGACCTTCGCCTGCTGCGGTTTCGCGAATTTCGGGACCGTCGCCATCCTCTTCGGACTCATCTCTCCCTTGCTTGAAAAAGACAGGCTGGAAGCTTTCTCGAATCTACTCTTCAAGGCGCTTCTGGCCGCCGTTCTCGCTTCCTTTACGACCGCCGCTTTGATCTCCGCCGCAGGGCTCTAAACTCCCGAGATCACGGCACGTTGATTTTAAAAGGCCTTTTTGGTAATATGTCTGAGAATTGAAACTTCTTTAAGGATAAAGAAGCGGGTGGTTGCATCCGCTTTTTTTGTTTCTTAAGGGAATAGAAACTTAAATGGGAGGACCCAAAAAAATGAAAAGCGAGATCTCAACCTTAATCGACTATCTGGAAAAAGAACACGGCCTGGACAAAGGCACGATCGCAACGATACTGGAAAAGAGCATCGAGGCGGTGGCTAAGAAGAAGGACGATCTTCCTCCCATAACCGTTTCCATCGACGCCGAAGAAGGCAGCATAAATATGTCCAGCACTTTCGTCATCGTTCCCGACGATTACGAGGAAAGCCTGAGAAACGAGGACGGCGAGATCGTTGAGGATCCCGAGATCGGCCATCACCTGACGGTCGACGAGGCGAAGAAGCGCTGCCCTGACCTCAGGGACGTCGACCTTGAGCCCGGCATGGAAGTGGGCCCCATCGAATACGAATACGACCAGGTCTTCGGCCGCATCGACGTCCAGACTATCAAGCAGATCACCTTCCAGAGGATCAGGGAAGCCAAGCGCGACATGATCCTGAAGGAATACAGCGACAAGATCGGCGACCTCGTCTCCGGCACCGTCTCCAGGATGGACCGCGGCGCCTACATCGTCGAGCTGGACCGCACCGAAGCTATCCTGCCGCGCCGCGAGCAGGTCAGCAGGGAACATTACAAGGTCGGCGACAGGATCCGCGCGGTCGTAAGTGACGTCAAGGATTCCGAAGAGAGCAGAAGCCCGAGAGTGGTTCTTTCCAGAGCCGTCCCGGCGCTGGTCCGCCGTCTTTTCGAAATTGAGGTCCCTGAAATTTACGACGGCATCGTCGAGATCAAGGCGGTGGCGAGGATCGCCGGTTTGAGAAGCAAGATCGCGGTCCTTTCCCACGACCCGAAAGTCGACTGCGTCGGCGCCTGCGTAGGCGTCCGCGGTGCGAGAGTCAAATCTATCGTCCAGGAGATCAACGGCGAGAAGGTCGACATCGTCAGATGGAGCGACGATCTCGAGACGCTTCTGAAGAACGCCGTCGAGCCCACCGAGATCCTGGAGTATTACTGCGGCGAGGGCGACGATGCGATGGTAGTCGCGGTCGTTCCCGACGATCAGCTTGAAGCCACGATCGGACGTTCCGGCCAGAACGTTCGCATGATCTCCAAACTTATCGGGCACCCCTTTAACGTCATAAGCCAGACCAAAGCTGCTGAGCTTCAGGCCGCGGACGAGGATGGAGAGGAAGAAGAATAATTTATGAATTATGACGAAATGATAAAAGGTATGAGGGAGGAGTTCCGCTGCAAAACGGAAACCGACCGCCGATACCTCTCTGAAAAAGTAAGGGACTACCTTAAGAAAAACGACCTGGGCACGTTCAAGCCCACGGACGTCTTCCCGGACAAACTGTACCGGCCGCTCTTTGCCGCCATACAGGAAGCTTTCGAGAACCGCGAGAAAAACAAGGCCGCCATGGCGGTCAACAAGAGCGCGAAAGAGAAAGAGGAAGAGCCAAAATCCAAAGCGAAAGCCGCTCCCAAGAAAAAGGAAGAGGCTAAGAAAGAAGAAGCCGCTCCAGCGAAGAAAGCCCCTGTCAAGAAGGCGAGTGCAAAGAAAGCGGAAGCCGCCGAGCCTAAGAAAGCGGAAAAACCCGCGGCCAAGAAAACTTCCGCCGCCAAGAAAGCGGAAGAGCCCGAAGCCCCCGCTCCCAAAAAAGCGCCTGTCACCATCACTGCCAAGTTGAGAAAACAGCAGGAGCAGGAGAAAGAGGAAGCCAAAAGAAAAGAAGCGGAGGAAAAGGCAAGACGTGAGGCAAAGAGTAAGGAGGATTCCGACTCCTCCGTCATCAACGCGGAAACTTCCGCGGACCCGCGAGTCAAGAAAGTCAAGATCGTCATAAAGAAGTTCAGCTTCAAAAAGCCCGCGGCCGCCGAACCCCAGGAAGAACCTGAGAAACCGGAAGAGATCGCGGAAGCCCCGATCGAGACCGCGCCCGAAGAACCCAAAGCGGAAGAAAAGATCGCCGAGCCCGTAAAGGAACCTGAAAAAGCTCCCGAACCGGAAAAAGAACCGGAAGTAAAACCTCTTGAAGAGGTTCCTAAAGCCGAAGAGCCGGAAACCGTGGAGGCTGAACCCCCCGCTGAACCGGAACCTGAAGCTCTGAAACCGGCCCGCAAATCCAAAGAGGAAGAGACGGCCCGTCTCGTCAGAGACGCGGTCAAGCCCGTTTCCACCGTTTCCGTGGAATCCTTCGTGGCCCAGCAGAAAGAGGATCTTCCCCGCGTTACCGAGACTGTTCCTCTCGATCGCTTAAAAGGCTGGCGCCCGCCTGAAATAGGCAAGAAGAAAAACGCCAAGAAGGGAGAGACTTCTGACAAAGGCCAGCGCCCTGCCGCAGGAAAACCCAGCGCAGCGGCCCAGCCCGCCGGCCCAATGCCCGACGCCAACAGGAAAGGCGACAATCGCCGCGGCAAAAAGGACAAAGAGAAAGATTACAAGTCTTCCGCCTCCAGGGAAGAGATGATGAACAGACCCAGGATCTCCTCCCAGGCTTCTCTGCGTCAGAGAAATGCCGACGAGAGAGCCGGAGAAGAAGGCGAATACAGGATCCGTCGCAAAACGAAGAAGCCCCAGGTCCAGGCTCAGCCGACCAAGGCTGAGATCGTCAAAGGCGACATCAAAGTCTCCGTGCCGATCAGCGTCAGGGACTTCTCCCAGGAGATCGGCGTCAAAGTCGGCGACATCATCAAAGTCTTCTTCAAGATGGGCGAGATGCTGAACATCAACAGCGCCCTGGATGAAGACCATGTTGTTCTGGCCGCCGCCGAACTGAACGTCAACGTTCAGGTCAAGAGTAAGGAAGAGAACCTCGAGGAAGAAACTTTCAGCGAGGAAGGACACGAAGAGGAATTCACCGCTGAAGAAGCTCCCAGGGCTCCCGTCGTCGTCTTCATGGGACACGTTGACCACGGCAAAACTTCTCTTATCGACGCCATCCGCCAGAGCAGAGTAGCCCAGGGCGAATCCGGCGGCATTACCCAGCACATCGGCGCTTACGAAGTCGACACCAAGCAGGGCCACATTACGATCATCGACACTCCGGGGCACGAGGCCTTCACGACCATGAGAGCCCGCGGCGCCAATGCGACCGACATCGCGATCCTTGTGGTGGCGGCCGACGACGGCATCATGCCGCAGACGCTGGAAGCCATCAACCACGCCCGCGCCGCCAAAGTCGAGATCATCGTTGCCATCAATAAAATGGACCTGCCCGGCGCCGATCCCGAACGCGTCATCAGGCAGCTTTCCGAAAACAACATTCTCGTCGAGGAATGGGGCGGACAGGTACAATGCGTAAGAGTTTCCGCTCACACCAAGCAGGGCTTGGACGATCTATTGGAGCGCATTGCGCTGCAGGCTGAAGTCATGCAGCTGAAAGCCCGCTCCGAAGGCCCCGCGGAAGGCGTCGTCCTTGAAGCTGAGCTGAATCCCGGACGCGGCACCAGCGTCACGCTGCTCGTTCAGAAAGGACGTCTCAAAGTCGGCGATCCTATCGTCTGCGGCACTTGCTACGCCAAGGCTCGCGCCATGATGAACTACAAGGGCGAAAACATCAAGGAGGCCGGTCCCAGCCAGCCCGTACAGATCCTGGGCTTCACTGAAGTTCCGCAGCCCGGCGCCAAGTTCAAGGTCGCCGCCAGCGAAAAACTCGCCAAGGAGCTGACGGAAAAACGCGCCGAGGAAGAGCGTCTCAAACGCCATGCCGAAGCGGCCAGAGCTACGCTGGAATCCTTCTACCAGAACATGAAGAACAGCGACTCCACCAAGGAGCTCGCGCTTATCGTCAAGGGCGACACAAGGGGCACGACGGAAGCTGTGCACGCCGCGCTTGAAAAACTCACTACCGACGAAGCGAAAGTCACAGTTCTGCATAGCGGCGTCGGCGACGTCACCGAAAACGACGTCATGCTCGCCTCCGCCAGCAACGGCGTCATCATCGCCTTCAAGACCAACGTTCCGGAATCAAGCCGCGCCGTGGCGAAATCTAAGGGCGTCGAGATCAGATCCTACGACGTCATCTACCACGCCACGGAACAGATCCAGAAAGCCTTGATGGGTCTTCTGGAGCCCACCTTCCACGAGGAAGAGACCGGCATTGCCGAAGTTAGGCAGATCTTCAAGATCCCCGGCGGCTTCGTGGCCGGCTCCCATGTTATTTCCGGCGAGATCCATCGCAGCGACAAGGTGAGGGTCATAAGGGGCAAAGACGTTGTCTTCGACGGCGACATCCTCACCCTGAAGCATCTCAAAGACGACGTCAAGGAAGTGCGTTCCGGCTATGACTGCGGCATCGCGCTGAATGGCTTCGACGGTTTCGCCGAGGGCGACAAGCTTCACGCTTACAAAATGGTCCAGGACGGACTGACGGAATAGTATGGCAGTTCAAAGAACCTTGAAAATAAACGAGCTCCTGAAAAGGGCCATGTCGGAGATCATCCAGGACC
>JAFYHD010000056.1 GCA_017539325.1 bacterium
AGCACTGCTGGGAATCAGCGGGCTCCAGCATCGGCAGTCCGGCGGCCACGGCGTAGCGGCGGCTGTCCTGCTCGTTCTGGCTGGAGGCCATGCCTGGGTCGTCCGCGGCGCAGATGACCAGCGAGCCTTTCACTCCGGTGTAGGCGGCGGTGAAGAAGGGGTCCGCGGCCACGTTCATGCCCACGTGCTTCATGGTGACCACGGCCTTGCCGCCCGCCAGCGCCGCGCCGATGGCGACTTCCGCCGCCACTTTCTCATTGGGCGCCCACTGGGCATAGCCGCCCAAAGCGGAGAAGGTTTCCAAAATTTCCGTGGAGGGAGTTCCGGGGTATCCGATGCCGAGGTTCACCCCGGCCACCCTTGCGGCGTGGGCGATAGCCTCGTCACCGTTCAAAAGTTTCTTCATTGGATCCATATGAATTCCTTTTATTTTTAGACTATTTACAAATCTAAACTATACCACAGCGAGGAAGAAAAAGCAACTTGACATTGACCTCCGGAAGCGTTTGGGAAGGCTCGCAAAACATACTTGCAATTTTTTTGCTAAAATATTTATAAATTAAACAGAGAGGTTATTATGAAACGCGTTTTAACTTTCGCCGCCGTTCTTTTCACGGCCGGTTCGCTCTTCGCCGGTTCAGTCGTCACCCAGAAAGTAGTGACAGCGCAGGGCTTTGTGAAAGGCTCCACAACGGTAAGTTTGAGCGGGCAGATGACGGAGTCCGCCATGGACGGTATTGCCGGAGGCGAAACCATAGCCGTCTATAACTCTCTCGACAGTTACTTGACTTTTCCAACGCTGCTTCAAAAGACCAAGACAGGTTACGGAAAAAAGTTCAATTCCAAGAATGTTTCCGTAAGCGCGAAGAACGGAAAATTCCAGTGGACGGAAAAGGACGTCACAAAATATCTTTCCTTTGCTGTTGGAAGAGAAAGAATAAAGCCTGACAAAGCCACTCTAAAATCCAGCGGCACGGTGGACACCGCGGATCTTGCAAAACTTGACCACAAAAAGCTAACCGTTTACGATTATTCCTGCGCGGAAAAAGGGCTGGGGCATCTCGCTTCGCTATCTTGTCCCCTTGAGAAGAAAGGCAAAAATTACAAGTATTCAAAAAAAGATCAGGATCTGCAGGTGAAGTTATCCGCCAACTCCAACGGCAAGGTAAGCGCATCTTATAAACTTCAGCCCAACATCGCTTCTCCGGCTTTTATAGACAACGAGTATGTGTTTACGAACAAATACGATTATTCTTTGGTAATTGTCGGCGAAGGCGAAGTGTATTCCGATTTCTACGGACCTGATCAAGTCGAATTCGACGTAACCGAAAACAGTGACAAGTTTCGCTTTTTTTACTGCAAAGGGGTAAATGTCACGAACAACCTCATGACTTTGGAGCTGAATGAAGACACTGAGGTCACGGCGGTTTTCGGAAACTATGATTTTAGGCTAAACGTAATTGGCGGCGGTTCTGCCAAATTTGAATTCACCGGGCCGGACGAGGTGGCGATTGGAGCGCTGAAAGACAGTGCGCCTTTCCGTCACTTCTTGGTGAACGGGAGAATATATACCAGCAGTAACATTCGTCTTATGCTGACAAAGGACACGGTTGTGGAAGCGGTCTTCGGGACTTATGATTTCACGACGAGGAACATTGGCGGCGGCTACATAAATTATGAATTCACCGAACCGGATCTCGTGGAGATCAAAGCGCTGGATGGAAACAAGTTCTTCCGTTATTTCTTGGTGAACGGTCAGAAACGCACGGAAAAGTCGCTGCAGCTTTCGCTGCAGGAAAACACCGTGGTCGAGGCGGTCTTTGGAAATTACGATCTCTCGTTTGAAATTGAAGGAAACGGTTCGGTGGATTATGAATTCACAGGACCGGACAATGTGGAAGTGAGAGTTCTGGATGGCGACGCGCCGTTCCGTAACTTTACGGTCAACGGAGAATATTGCGCGGATGAGACCATGTCTCTTGTCTTGTGGGAAGACACGGTGGTTAAAGCTGTTTTTGGAACTTACGCCTTCAGAACGGAAGTTTTAGGCAACGGGTCGGAAGAGCATGAATTTTTGGGACCGGATCTAGTGGAAGTCCGCGTTCCCCAAAACAGCGCCTTCTGGCGCTACTTTACGGTGAACGGCGAAACACGCAAGAACACGACGACGCTGCTTCTTTATTTGAAAGAAGACACCGTGGTCGAGGCGGTCTTCGGTATATACGCCTTATATTTGGGCGTCGTCGGCCCCGGACAGGTGAGCCGCGAGTTCACAGGGCAGGATGAAGTTGAGATAAAAGTGACCGAGGGCAGCGATCTTTTCCGCTACTTTAATGTGAACAGGATAACTTACAACGATAGTTCGATCCAGCTCTCTTTGGAGCATGACACGGTTGTCAATGCGGTTTTCGGCAGATACCGTCTCTCGGTGGAGATCGTTGGCGACGGCTCTCTGGATTACGAGTTTAAAGGGCAGGACGATGTGGAAATAAAAGTCCCCGAGGATGCGGAGCACTTCCGTTATTTAACGGTCAACGGAAACAAAAGCTTTGAAAAGAATTCGCTTGTCAAAATGACAGGGGACACCGCGGTCAAAGCGTTTTTTGGGAAATATGACTGTGAAACTGTCGTTGTTGGAAGCGGGATCTTAAAAAGCGAGTTCACGGGAGCAGATGAAATAACTCTCCGCGCGATCAACGAAGAAGACATATTCAGCCATTTTGAATGGAATGGCTGCGTCACAAATCTGTCGCCTGTTTCCATCCAGCTGGTTTCCGACACCGTCATCACCGCGGTATTTTCGGCGGCCAATTATTTGGTGGTTGATATGAGCAAAGGGGCTTCGGCCAAAACATGGTCGTCCAGGATCACGACTGACAAACCGGATGTCACGAGCGACACATGCAGAGGCGAAGAACTTTGGTTAAGGTATGTGCCGCCCGGCGTCTACATGATGGGATCGCCCCAAAACGAAGCGGGCCGCGGAAATAGGGAAGATCAGCACGAGGTAACTATTACCAAAGGTTTTTATATAGGTATTTTTGAAGTGACTCGAAAGCAGTTCAAATACATCACGGATACGAGTTACCCCACAGACGTGGAAGCGACTTATCCAGTTCGCAACGTCAACTTTGATCAGTTGAGAAAAGGACTCGGCACCTATAATTCGGGATGCGTCATAAGCGTGATGAGGAACAAAACAAGGCTTCAGTTTGACCTTCCCACTGAGGCGCAATGGGAGTATGCCTGCCGCGCCGGAACGACCACGGCTTACAACAGCGGAAACAACATGGGCGACAAAGGATTCCACCTGACGGATATCTGCAATGACATTGATGCCGGGCTCAAAAAAGTCGGGATAAAAAAGCCTAACAAATGGGGCCTTTACGATATGCACGGAAATGTTTGGGAATGGTGCCTTGACTGGTATACTGCCAACTTGGGTTTCGATCCTGCCGTCGATCCAACGGGCCCTGAAACGGGTGAACAAAGAGTTTTGCGAGGCGGTTGTTATCGGAGCTTTGAGAACGAGTGCCGCTCCGCTTACAGATCCTACTCCGAGCCCGACCATAATTGTGATGATGACTTTTATCGGCGTTTCGGCTTCCGCTTCGTTATAAATGAAAAATAGGGAATCAACTTTTTTGCTAAAATATGTGCATAAATCAGATAGAGAGGTTCTTATGAAACGCATTTTGATTTTCGCCGCCATCCTTTTCATGGCAAATTCGCTCTTCGCCGGCTCCGTTTTGACCCAGAGAGTCGTAAGGGCCCAGGGCTTTTTGAAAGGCTCCACAACGATAAGTTTGAGCGGAGAGCTTGACCAGACCTTTATGGATAGCCTGGCTGCCGGAAACGGCATGGCGATCTATAATTACCTGGACAGCTATTTGACTTTCCCGATTTTGCTTCCCAAGACCAAGGGGGGTTACGGTACGAAATCCAAAACTCAGAGCATTTCCGTCAGCACGAAGAACGGCAAGTTTTCCTGGACGGAAAAAGACGTGACGCCTTACTTCGCTTTCGCCAGCGGCTTTGAAAAAATTAAACCTCTCAAGGCAACTTTCAAATCATCCGGCACGCTCCAGGGCGGCGGCCTTGACGATCTCAGCACGAAGAAATTTGTGGTCTTCGACTTTCCTTGCAATCGCCAGGGCTTAGGTTACCTCGGTTCCTTGGCCTTCTCGCCGGAAAAGAAAGGCAAAAACTACAAGTTTACTTACAAAGAGAACAATTGGCAGGTGAAGGTCTCCGCCAATGCCAAGGGCAAGGCCACAGCTTCCTACAAGCTGCCGCCCGATGCAGCCTCTCCCGCGTTTGTCACAGACGAGTATGTTTTCACCAACCTATATGATTACACTTTCGAGCAGATCGGCGAAGGAACAGTCGAGCACGGTTTCATCGGCCCTGATCAGGTCGAACTGCAAGTGACCGAAAACAATGACAAATTCCGCTACTTCCTCTTTAACGGAGAAAAGATCACCAATGACTATCTGCTGGCTGAATTGAAAGAGGATTCCGAGTTCACAGCCGTCTTCGGCACCTACGATCTAACCGTGAACGTTGTTGGCAGCGGTTTTGTAGGCGTGGACTATGTCGGCCCCGATAATGTTAATCTTACGATCACGGAAGACGAAGGCATCTACAGATACGCGCTTGTTGACGGGGAGAAGACGACAGAGGCATTCCTGTCGCTTAATATGGAGCAGGACACCGAGGTCACCGTCGTTTTCGGAACTTACGATCTTTCCGTGGGCACGGTCGGCGATGGAACCGTGGAAGTTGGATTTGTCGACCAAGACGAGGCAGAGGTGCGCATTGTTGAGCAAGGCGGCCTCTACCGTTACGCTTTGGTTGGCGGCGTGAAGACCACGGAGACGAGCTTCACGGTTCAGCTTGACGGCAACACTGACATTATCGCCGTCTTCGGCCAATACGCTCTTAGCGTTAACGTAATCGGGGAAGGTTCGGTCACTACCGAATTTGTAGGAGCTGACGAAGTGGAAGTAACTGTTTGCGAAAGCGAAGGGATCTACCGTTTCACCAGTATCAACGGCGAAAAGAATCCCGCGGAGCACTTCACCTTCCAAATGGTTGAGGATACCGAGATGACCGCCGTCTTCGGCACTTATGATCTTTCCGTGACCGTTGTGGGAGAAGGCACCGTGTTAACGGATTTCGTCGGCCCCGATGAAGTCAATATCGCCATTGGTGAAAGCGAGGGGATCTACCGTTACTCATATGTCGACGATGAAAGAACCACGGAGACGAGCCTGACGCTTCAACTTGAGAAGGACACGCAGTTCACCGCGGTCTTCGGAACATACGATCTTGCCGTAGGCACGGTGGGCGACGGATCTGTAGAGGTTGAATTTGTCGATCAAGATAAGGCTGAGGTGCGCATTGTGGAACAGGGCGGTATCTACCGTTACGCTTTGGTTGGCGGCGAGAAGACTACGAAGACGAGTTTCACCGTTGAGCTTGACAATAACACCGACATCACCGCTGTTTTCGGACAATACGCCCTTTCCGTTACCGTAATTGGTGAGGGTTCGGTGGATTACGAATTCATAGGAGCTGACGAAGTGGAAGTTACTGTTGGCGAAAGCGAAGGTATCTACCGCTTCTCCAGCGTAAACGGCGTGAAAAACTTCGACGATCTGTTTAATTTTTCCATGACGGAAAATACCGAGCTCACCGTTGTCTTCGGTACGTACAATCTTACAGTGGACGTCGTTGGCAGCGGCTTTGTGGGCGTTGAGTTCATCGGTCCGGATGAAGTGACGCTCACCGCGGAAAACGACCAGGATGTGTTTTCCAATTTCACCTGGGGCGACAACTCCAGCAACTATAATCCTCTGACGATCACCTTGACTTCCGACACGACTGTTACCGCGACGTTTAAGGAAGTGACGCGTAAGTATCTTGTCATAGACATCAGCGGCGGACCGTCGGCGGCCAGCTGGCCGTACAGATATACCTCGGACGCTCCGGAAGTTCAAAGCAACGCTTGCAAGACGACGGAATTGTGGCTGAGATATATTCCCGCGGGAACATTCAGCATGGGATCTCCGGAAAGCGAGTACGGCCGCGGTACAAGAGAGGTCGCTCACGAAGTGACCTTGACCAAAGACTTCTATATCGGCGTTTTCGAATTGACCGTAAAACAGTATGAGCTTATAACGGGGGACATGGTATATGGCGGAGACGCCTGCCCAGTCGTGGACGTGGTCTATGATAATTTGAGAGGAACTGAAAAAGGCGCGCAGTGGCCTGCCTCGGATGAAGTGGATGAAAATTCCTTCATGGGAATAATCAGGGCTAAGACAGGTCTGCGTTTCGATCTGCCCACGGAAGCGCAGTGGGAATACGCCTGCCGCGCGACAACAGTAACGGCGTTTAACAACGGGAAAAATTTGGACGACGAGGATCTCAATTTGGCGGAGATCGCTTATTATAACGCACCTTCCAGCGGCCGGATAAATGTGGGAAGCCGCAAGCCGAATCTCTGGGGCCTCTACGACATGCACGGAAACGTTTGGGCGTGGTGCCTCGACTGGTACACCGACAATTTGGGAACCGATCCTGTGGTCGATCCCGTCGGTCAAACGGAAGGTTATGAAAAGACTCTTCGCGGCGGCAGCTTCAACGACGGGGCATCCGCCTGCCGTTCCGCTTACCGCGCCCACACCGAGACCGATCACAATATGGATCGATTGGGCTTCAGGCCGGTGGTCAATCAGTAAAGAAGCTGGATCCAGCAAAAGATCCCGGGGCTATGCTCCGGGATTTTTTTTAGCGAGTGAAGAGGAGGCCCAGTTCGAAGAGGGCGTAGGCCGGGAAGAAGAGAAGCAGCTGGCTGACTACGTCCGGGGGAGTGGCGAGGGCGGCCAGGATGAGAAGTATTACGATGACGTAGGGTCGGGCGTTTTTCAGTTTGCTTTTTTCCACGACGCCCAGTCTGTTCAGGACGATTATGACCAAAGGAAGCTGGAAGATCAGTCCGCCGGCTAACATGAGGCCTCCGGCGAGGCCCAGGAAATTAGCGAGCCCGAAAGTCGGCTGAAGGTTCGCGTTCGCGAAGCTGAAGGCGAAGCGCATCAGAATGGGAAGGATGACGTAGAATATGAAAAGCGCTCCGGCGATGAAAAGGAGGGAAGAAAAGACGACGGCCTTGCCCAAGACTTTCTTTTCCTTTTTGTAAAGGGCGGGGGTTATGAAAGTCCAGAACTGCCAGGCGACGTAGGGGAAGGCTAGGGCGAAGGCTAGGATGGCGCCCATTTTCAATTCCGCTATAAAGGCCTCCATCGGGGAAAAATAATGGAGGGTCGCCTGTTCGGGGGGAAGAAGCAGGCTGGTGAAGACGGGGATCAATCTGCCGGACAGATACCAGCAAACCGGGAAAAGGACCGCGACCGCTATGAGCGAGCGGAGAATGACTTTTCTCAGGGCTTCCAGATGTCCCAGAAAAGTGTTTTCTTCCATGGAGACCTAGTCTTCTTTCTTTTCTTCGGTTTTAGGGGAATTGTCGTCAGAAGAGACTTCTTCCACTTCGGTCTCCACCTCGTCCTTGGCTTTCTGGAATTCCTTTTTGGCCTTTCCCAGCGCTCTGGCGAGCTCCGGGATGCGTTTGGCGCCGAAAAGGAGGAGCACCACAAGGATGATGAGGATAATTTCTGTATAGCCTAAATGCATGGTCGTCTCCTAGAAGGAAGTGTTGGCTAGGGTTATGGGAACTTTTTCTATGCAGGTGAAGCGCGGGGTCAGCATCGCTTCGGGATGCCTTCTGCCGTAGAGGTTGGTGAGGTTGAGGGCCGCTCTTCTCTGCGAGATCCACTTGATGTTGGAAAAGAGGTCTTTGAGAGAGGCGGTGAAGCGCATGTTGTAGGGGACCGCGATGGAGCCGTCTTTCTTAAGATAGAGCGCGCCGAAGCGGGTGGAACCGGTCACAATGCCCTTGGCGGCGTTCACAATGCCCATATAGTGCAGGTAGGGTATGTAGAGTATATCTTTTTCCCTCGGGGCCGCTAGAAGGTCGCTGAGCGCGTTTACGGGCGTGTTGCCGGAGCCGATGGCGATAGACATGCTGGGAACGTCGTGTCCGGTCGGTTCGCCGCCGAATTCTTCCACGGTCTCCTTGTCCCAGAAGAAGTTTTGGAAGACGCCTTCCCTGATAAGCGGGAAGGCCTGGCGTTCGATGCCGCTGGCGTCGAAAGCGTAGGGGTAAGTGTCGGAGAAGGAGGGATCGTCGACGACGGTCAGAAGCGGGCTGAAGACCTGCTTGCCGATGTCATCTTCCCTAAGGAAGCTCATGTCGTGCTTGAGGCTTCTTCCGTTGAAGCCGATCCAGCCGAAGTAATTCATGAGGTTGGCAATGGCGTCTCTGCCGAAGACGACTTCGTATTCGCCGACGGGAACGCTCATGCGCTCCTTGTTTTTGTACTGCTCCAAGAGAAGTGCGAACTCCTCCCTCAGCTCCTCGGGAGCGAACTGGCTGAAGCGTACGGCGGATTGCGAGGACTGAATCTCCCATTTCTCCTTGTCGTTCGTGATGACGAGCTCCATGTTCGCGTCGGTACCGGCGTGATAGAGAAGGTTGTTGTTCAGAGTGTTGGCGCGCGCCTCGTAGATGGCGCCGCTGCTCACCATGCCGGCCAGGGAAAGACCGTCGCTAAGAAGATCGTCAGTCGCCTGGCCGACGAGATCGAGGGCGTCGGCGGTCGTCATGCTCTCGATGCGCTGGTCGAAGTTGCTGTCGTCTGGCAGCCTTTCTGGAAGGATGGGGATTTTGCGCTCAAAGCTGACCGGGACGGCGAATTTGGCTATCTCGGCGGCTCTTAAGAGCGCGATCTTCATACCGTCGATGTCTTTCGGGGAGGTCGTGATGGAAAAAGAGCCTTTGGCGCGGCCTATGGTCACGTCCACATCCAGGGAGAAAGTGTCCTCGTTGGTGTTGGCGGAGACACCGGAATTGGCGAAGCGGACAAGTTTGGAAACGCCGCGGTGGAAGGTGAATTCCGCCGCGATATTGCGCTCGCGGGCGAAATTGCGGAGTTCATTGGCTGCGGCAGCGAATATTTCTTTCATATCATATATCTCCTTATAGACCGATTTGTACGTTGTCGAAGCGGCAGACGGGGACGCAGTGTCCCAGCCTCATGACCTGGCTGGGCAAGCCCTTTCCGCAGTTGGCGACCTGGACCAGTTCGCAGGTCGAGGCGTTGCCGACGGCGGACATCGAGCGCCAGAAGGGGAGCGTCGGGCTGGAATAGGTGGGATTGCGGACGATGCCGGTTATGGCACCGTCCTCCACGAGCCAGCCGATCTCGCAGGCAAAGTGGAACTGCTCCCTGTTGGAGCCGATGGACCAGGAGCGGTCGCCGTCCATTATTATGCCCTTCTTAGTGGACTTAACGATGTCTTCCAGCGTTCCGTCCGTGCCGGGCAGAATGTTGATGTTCGTCATGCGCTCGATGGGAGGCCTTGTGAAGTCGGTGGCGCGGTTGGAAGCGCCGGACTTTTCGAAGATGATCATGCCGGCTTTCTCGTTGGCTTCCGTAATGGTCTGGCGCGAGGTCAGGGCGCTCTGGAGTATGCCGTTCTTTATGAGCGTGACGTTCTGGCAGGGGACGCCGTCGTCGTCGAAACCGAAAGAGCCCGGGGAGTTGGGAAGCGTCGCGTCGGCCGCCACGTTCATCTTGTCAGAGCCGTAGCGCAGGTTGCCGAAGTCCTGCAATCTTACGAAGGAGCCGCCCGCGAAAGAGAGCTCGTAACCCAATATGCGGTCTAATTCCAGGGCGTGGCCCACGACCTCGTGGGTCTGCAGGAACATGATGCCGGGTTTAAGGATGACGGAGCGCACGTCCTTCGGGCAAACGGGAGCGCTGAGGACGGACTCAAGCTCGTTCACGATCCTTTCGGCATGGTCGAGGAAGCACTTGGGATCTCTCAAAAGCTCCCAGCCCCTGGTGCCCCTGGGGTCAAGGGTAAGATTGTAGGTGCGTTCCTGGCTGAGGCCGTCGACGTCGAGGCCGACCACGCGCATTCCCGCGAAGATGTCAACGATCTCGCGGACGCCGTAGGAACCTTCGGTGTCGAGGAAATGGATCTGGCGGTGTTCGGACTCGTAGCTCAAAAAGCGCTGCTTGACGAAATCTTTCCGCAGCTTTTCGTCCACGCTTTTGAAGAATTCAATTTTCTCCTTCAGGGGAATGTCGAAGGGATCGACCTTGCAGGGGGATTTGAAGCGGACATTCTCGAGAACATCCCTGGGGGCGAGGGAGATCGGGCGCTCAAGGCATTTGGCGGCTTCCTTGGCGGATCTCAGGGCCCTCTGGAAGGTGGCGTCCAGGTCGCCTAGAGAGGAGGCGGAGGCGAAGCCCCAGGCGCCGTCCGCGAGGACTCTGACGCCGAGGCCGAACTTGGAGTTCTGCTCGCAGCCTCTCAGTTCGCCCTGCAAAAAGAAAAGCGACTCGGATTCGTCGTAATCGTGGAAACGAACATCGGCGTAATCGGCGCCGGACTCTTTCAATCGCGCGAGCTGATCGCGCAGAAGGGGAAGGTAAACGCTGTTCATAGATCCTTATGATGTAAGTTTAATAATCTTACTTTATTTTACTCATATCGCGCCTTTTTGTCAAAGCGTCAACGGGTTAAAAAACGGGTCTCTGATTTTGCTATAATTCTCCCCATGAGCGTTGATCTGAGAGGATTGAATTCCCGTCAAAGGGAGGCGGCCGAGGCCATAGAAGGGCCCGTTCTGGTGCTTTCCGGAGCGGGCACCGGCAAGACCAGGACGATCACTTACAGGATAGCCAATATGCTGTCTCACGGCATCGCTCCCGGAAACATCCTGGCGGTCACTTTCACGAACAAAGCCGCCGCGGAAATGGCGGAAAGGATCAGGGCCCTGGCGGGGGAGGCGGCCAAAGAGATGCAGATCTCAACTTTCCACAGCCTTGGCTTGAAGATAATAAGGGAAAACACGGAATACTTCGAGCTTCCTTCCTCTTTCACCATCTACGACACGGCGGACCAGGTGGCGGTGGCGAGGAAGGGACTTAGGGAGCTGAAAGTTCCCAACAAGAAATTCGACCCCGATAAGATCCTCTGGCAGATGAACAGCGTGAGAACGGTCGATTACGGAAAGATCGCGCCGAAGTGCGAGGATCCGGAAGACGCCTGGGCTATCCAGCACCTGTGGCCCTATTATCGGGAAACGCTGAAAAAATGCGGGGCGGTCGATTTCGAGGATCTGCTCTTTTTGCCCTTGCAGCTCTTCAAGGCCAGGAAGGATATCCTCGCGAAATACCAGGAGCGCTTCCGCTACGCGCTGGTGGACGAATACCAGGACACGAACGAGGCGCAGTTCGAGCTCATGCGTCTTCTGACCATCAAGAGCCGAAACCTCTGCGCGGTCGGCGACGACGACCAGTCCATTTACGGCTGGCGCGGCGCGGTCATAAAAAATATCCTCGACTTCGAGAAGAATTACAAGGAAGCCAAAGTCATAAGGCTGGAGGAGAACTACCGTTCGACGCAGACGATCCTGGACGCCGCCAACTGCGTCATCAAGAACAACAAGTTTCGGAAAGCCAAAAGACTCTTTACCGCCAACGGCCAGGGTGAGAAAGTCAAGCTCTACTGCGCCGAGAACGAGGAGTCGGAGTGCGCGAGGTTAACGGAGCTGATAACCGATCTTCACGCGAAGAAAGTTCCTTTTGGCGACATCGCGATCTTAATGCGCACCAACACGCAGTCGATGCGATACGAGGAGGCTCTGCGCAGGGCGAGGATACCGTACGTTTTGAAGGGGAATCTGAGTTTCCTGGACCGCAAGGAAATGCGGGACTTTTTGGGCTACCTTAAGCTGATGGTCAACACGCTCGACGAGGAAGCCGTCATGCGCGTCATCAACATCCCGAAAAGGAAGATCGGCGCGACCAGTTTGAAAAAGCTTTCCGATTTCGCCGGCAGCCACAACTGGGACCTCTATACCGCGCTGGGCCATATCGAGGAATGCAAGGAAATAAAGGGCCAGACGAAGGAAGCGATGAAATCATTCCACGACCTGGTCGAGCGCTACCGCGGACTTGTCAGGCCGGGGAACTACGCGCGTTTCGTCAGGGACCTCTGGGAGGACCTGAACTACGAGCAGGAGATCAGCGAACTCGATACGGCCGACAGGGAGGAGCGCCTGGGGAACGTCAGCCAGCTGATAGAAAGCATAAGCTATTTCGAAAGGGAGAATCCCAATTCAGGCCTGGACGATTACCTTCAGCAGCTGCACTTGCAGGAAGAGGATGAGGAAGAGGACGATGACAAGGACATGAAGGACAAGAACAAGGTCAAGATGATGACCATCCATTCCAGCAAAGGCTTGGAGTTCCCATATGTCTTCATCGTCGGCGTGAACGACGGCATCCTGCCTCACGAGCGTTCGGTCAACGAAGGCAACCTGGAAGAGGAGCGCCGGCTTTTCTACGTCGCCGTAACCAGGGCGAAAAAGGATCTCTTCCTGCTTTATCCCGCCGAAAGGACGCGCTACGGCGTTACGGAAGCCTGTGAGAAATCGCGCTTCATAGAAGAGATCGACGAAGATCTGCTCGAGACTTATGACGAGACCGTTCCCAGCGAAGTGACGGACGAAGAAGAGGACGAGATCTTCGCGAAATTGAAAGGCATGTTCGATAAAAAATAATTTTTATCGGCAGATGCCGAGCAGAGCTTCAGAAAGAATAGCGGTCGTATTTTCAGAAGAGAAGAAGGAGCATTCCTCTTCGGTATAGCGGTAAGCTTTCAATTCCGGATCGTTTTCCCACGCTTTCGCGAGCGTTTCAAGTTTTTCCGCGATATCTTCTACGTTTGACTGCTCGGCGGTAAGGCCGTGAAGTTTTTCCACGTACCGCCAGGTCGGGCTTCCCTTGTCGGAAATAGCCAGTATCGGCTTCCCGGAACCGACGTAGTCGGGAAGCTTCGAGAGCAGGGAGTTTTTGACGACGTCGATGGAGAAAAGCGCCGTGGCTTTCTTCATCCATCCGAGGCTCTCGAGATATGGGACTTTCGGCACGAAATCAAGATTCTCTTCCAAGCCCAGCGCTTTTGCTTCGCTTTGGTATTTCTTGGGATCGAGGCCTACGAAATGCGCGGTGATCTGCGAACGGAATCTCGGCTCCCTGTCCAAAAAGAGTTTCAGGCCCTGGAAAAAATTGAGGGGATTGTGTCTGCCGTAGAAGGAGCCGACGTGGACAAGGTGAAGCTTGTCAGAGAAAGGCTCGACTTCGGGATAGAGAGTTTTGTCGAAGCAGTGGGGAACGAAAAGGCCTTTCTTCTGAATGTCCGGGGAGTATTTGCCGAGAACGAGTTTCTGCGTCGCTTCCGTCGTGAAGCAGAGCTTGTCCGCCAATTCCGCCACCGACCGTTCCTGCGCGCGGTTTACGGCGGAGATCGGCCAGATCCTTCTGTGGTAGGGATTGTCTACCCAGGGGTCGCTGAAATGGGCCAGCCAAGGCAGAGCGAAAAGTTTTTTGATCTCTTTTGCCAGCAGATGGCTCGACCATTGCAGTCCGAAGGAAGCCATGCAGTCGAAACTTTCTTTTTCCAAGAGCGTTTTCAGGGCTTTTTTTCCGGCATAGCGCCAAAGGTACTTGTCATCCGGCATGCCGAGGGAAAGGCTGGCGGTCGCGTTGGAGAAGAACCAGTTCTCGAAAGTGTAGCCGGGTATAAGCTTTATCCTTTTGTCAAGCTTTTCAGAGAGGGCAGGATCGAGCTTGTCTTTCAAAAGCTTGGGGTCCGCCGTGTAGACCGTCAGGTCCCAGCCGGCTTTGGACAAGGCGTTGGCAGTTTTCAGAAGCTGCAGCGAGCGCGCCAGAAGCTGAGGCGGAAAGATGAAGGAGACTATCAGCAGCCTTTTATTCGGCATTTTTCTTAGGCAGCAGGAAGAGCGCTAAAGTTAAGATGGAAAACAAAGGCAGAAAGACGATATGCGAATAGTCGCAGATGATCGAGCTAAGGTCGCGCTTGGAGAAAATGAAAGTCACCTTGTGGCTTCCCTTGGGAACGGCGACCGCCTGCTGCATCAGGTTGCAGCGGACGACGTCCGCTTTGGCGCCGTCAATTTCAGCCTTCCAGCCGTCAAGCGGTTCGCAGGCCAGGACGGCGTAGCCCGGGAAGTCGAAAGAAGTCTGCAGTTCTACTTTTTCCGGAGTAAAATTCACCAAGGTCAGAGTGTTGGTGCCTTCGCCTTTCTCCAGCGGCTCGCCGGATTGGAGAAGACAGACCGCCAGAGGGTTCGTTTCTTTCTTGTTCATGACGGCAAGCGCGTCCTCGATCTTCGGTATCAATACCGCGCTTTGCGGAGCGTAGAATCTCGGCAGAGTCTTCTTCAGTTCGCCGATAGTCTGGCGCTGCCCCTGGAAGCTGAAAGTGCCTATAGGTTCGTATTGCACGCCGAGGCTCTTCAGATAGCCTAACTCTTCGGCTCCTCCCAAAACATAGCGGACGTTGGCGTAGAGCAGGCGTTTCGGAATCTTAAGGTCTTCGCCGTAGAAGAAGGCTTTGCGCCAGACGCTCGGCCTGGAGTCGGCCGGCACGTCTATGGTCGGGATTTCGTAAAGCGGGAAATACTCCGAGATCCAGGGATTGAAGAAAGCCTTGTTGACGGCGTGGACCCTGTAGAGCTTGTCAAGCTTCGCGAGTTTTTTGATGCCGTCCGGGCAGGAGAGGTCGCGGTAATCGGGAATGATGTAGCGCGTCGCGGTGTACAAGCCTTGGATGATCAGGACCGCGATGATAACGCCGAGAACGAAGGCTCGTTTTTCTTTTCCAATGCCGGATCCTGAGCGGAGAAGCAGAATGGCGGCGCCGACGATGACCAAAGCGACGCTGCCCCACAATACCGCCCTCGAGCGCTGGGCTACGATCAAGCCGAGCTTTCCGTCGGTCATCTGGGCGAGCTGACTGTCTATGGCGTTCTTCGGCACGCCTCGCTGTCTTAGGAGCTGGACCTGGTTTTGGATCATGGGATTCTGATTGAGATCAGAGATCATCTCGGCTCTTTTGGAAGAGCCGAAGCTTCCGCTCACAACGGAGAGGAAGAGGAGCGTTCCCCAGAGCAGCAAGACAAGCCAAAAGATCGCGAAGAGCTTGTCGCCGTTGCTTAATTTTTGCCAGAAGCGCTTAAGCATGGTCTTCCTCCCTGCAAAGAATGGAGAAACCCACGGCGCTCAAAAAGGAGAGAGCGAGCATTACGGGATAAAGGAACTTTATCGGGTTGCGCATGTCGCTCATCATCGGCAGATGATAGAAGATCCTGTACGGCCCGAAGCCCGAGGCGCTCGCAGGGGAGACGTCGCAGTAGCGGCCGTAGGAAAGCAAAAGCCCTATAAGAGCCACGATCGTAAAGAAGAGCGCAAGCCCTTTTTCCTTTTCAAAGAAGAGCGAAGCGATGGCCAGAAGAGCCAGAAGCATTACGGCGGCGCCTTCCGCCTGAGTGTTCAATGAGAAATTCTCCATGCCGCCCTTCGGCCAGGATAAGCTCTGTCCGATGGTCCCGTAGTAGGGCCCTTCCTCGTCCTGGTTGCCCCAGCCCATGATGCCCGGGAAGACGAGCGAACTGGTCTCTTTCACAGGCAGCGACCACTGGGTGGCCCAGTCCCATTTTTCCAGAGGGCTTTCCTTGGTCGTCTGGACTTCCGTCTGGTTCGCGCTCTTGGAAATGCCCAGCACGTAGAAGAAAGCGTGGGAACCGAACGAGGCGAAGACCAGCGCGGCCAAAACAACGCCCAGGCAGAGTTTGCCGAACTGCTTTTTCTCCCGCGTCTTCCAGAGCAGGAAGAGTCCGAAGAAGAAGAGCACGATGAGCATTATGAAGCCGATGTCGAACTGGTAGCGCAAAACGAGAGCGGAAAGGATGCCGCTCCAGATGAGCGCCACGATGCTTCTTTTATTGAGCGCTCTCGTAAGCGCGAAGAGATCCCACATGAAGGCGGCCCACATCATGAAGGTACCGGCGTGGCCTGAAAACACGCAGGTTATGTAGTGGCCGGAAAAAAGAAGCGAGAGCGACCCGACAAAAGCCGGCAAGGCCGAAAGCCCCGTTTCCAAAAGGAAAAAGTAAAATCCCAGCGCAGCCAGAAAGGCGCACAAGGAAAAAACTACGGTATTGTAAAAAGTAGGCGGCACGAACCGCCTGATAGGGGAGTAGACTTCGTAGTTGGCCGTGTGCCCGTTTCCCAGATAGCCGTCTTCCGACCACATGACGCCGCTCGGCTTGGCGGCTATCTGGGCTTTCCTTACGATCTGATGGTAAGGCGAGTCATTGGCCACTACGGGTCTCGGCGGCAGCAGCACATTGTGAAAAACCGCCGCCGTGACGACCAGAAGGCCTAGGATGGAAAGGAGATGTTTGCGCATCAAGCGGTGGTCTTTTTCCTGGCCGTGCCTTCCTTGTAGAAGGGCGTGGGAACGACTTCGGCTTCAAGAAGCTTGCGGCCGTTGTCGATCGCGAGCTTCGTGCCGACCTCGCAGAAGTCTTTGTCAACGTAGGCGAAGGCGATGGCGTAGCCAAGGCTCGGGGCAAGCGATCCGCTCGTCACGGTGCCGACAATCTTGTCGCCGGACATAACGTTCTGGCCGTTGCGGCCGCTCTGCTTGGTCGTCAGCTGAAGACCAACGAGCTTCCTCGGCGTGCCTTCCGCCAGTTCTTTCTCGACCACGTCTTTGCCGATGTAGAATTCCTTGTC
>JAFYHD010000057.1 GCA_017539325.1 bacterium
CATCGAAGCCCGGTTCGTACTGTCTTCCGCAGGCGGCGTATTTTCCTCCCGTGACGGGATTGTAGGGGAGGAAATCGACCGAGGTGAGGTTTTTGAGTTCCCCGGCCAGGTTTGCCACGGCGGTCAGGTTTTCTTCACTGTCGGTCACGTTCGGGATAAGGGGCAGCCTGAAACAGTAGGGCGTCGCGCATTCTTTGTCGAGGCGCCTGATGTTCTCTAGGATGAGCGCGGAGCCTTGTCCGGTCCAATGTCTGGCTTTTTCATTATCCAGCACTTTCAAGCCTATGTGGAGGCTTTCAGCTTTTTCCGCCAGGGTTTTCAGCTTTCGGTAATCGCCGTGACAGGAGGTGTCGATGATGGAGGGGAGAGCGCTTTTGGTGAGGTCCAGGACTTCCAGGAGAAAGTCGGCCTGCGAAAGGGGCTCGCCTCCGGAAAAAGTCACGCCGTCCAGAAGCTCTTTTTTGTCCAGGAGATATTCCGCCAGTTTCCGCGGGCTCCAAACCTCTCCCGCCAGTCTTTGTCCGCCGGGAAAAGTCAGAAGTTCGGGAGCGGGGGACTGGCCTTCCGGACTGTGGCACCATCTGCAGCGCAGGGGGCAGCCTTTCAGGAAAACGGTTATTCTGAGCCCGGGGCCGTCGTGGATGGAAGCTTCCGCTATGTCGAATACAAGGCCCTGCATAATTACGCGCCGAAAGCCTGGCGGCCTATGATCTGATCCTGGTAGGGCTTTGAGAGCTCCACGAAATAGCCGCTCCAGCCCCAGACGCGGACTATGAGGTCGCGGTAGTTTTCGGGGTGAACCTGGGCGTCGCGAAGTTTGTCGGGGTTCAGGGTGTTCAATTGCAGCTGCTGGCATCCGAGCTTGACGAAGGCCTGGATAAGCTTGACGACTTTTTGAAGGGCTTCCTCGTTCCTGAAGTAGGCATCCGATAGCTCCAGCGTGATGGGGCCGCCGTTGCAGAGAGGTCCGTAGTCTATTTTGCCGTAGGTCTCAAGCTCGCTGATCGCTCCCCGGACTTTGACGCCGGGGGAAGGGGCGAGGCTGGAGCCGATGAAGTCGCCGTATTTGCGGCCGTCGGCGGTGGCTTTCAGTTTCTGGCCTTCCTTTTTCTCGGTCATGAGAACATAGTGCTGGGCGGAGCCGGTGCCCGGCCTTATGCGGCCGCCGCGGCCGTTGTCCTTGATCTTGGACAGGGTGTCGGCAAAGATCTCGAACAGGCGTTTCAGCAGGGAATCGGCGTAATCGTCGTTGTTGCCGACCTTGTGGGGGACGTCTTTTATCATTTGCCTCAGCTCCTCGTCGTTCTCGTAGTCGCTTTCCAATGCGGCCAGGAGTCTTTCGGGGGAAACTTGCTTTTTCTCAAAGATAAGGTATTTGACCGCCGCCAGGGCGTCGGCGGCGTTGGAAGAGCCGCAGCCGTGGCAGCCGTAGTGGTAGTGGCTTCCGCCGCCGTTGTTCAGGTCGCGTCCAGATGCGAGCGTGTTTTTGGAAAAGAGGGAAAGGATGGGATCGGGAAGGAAATACCACTCTCTTTCGCAGACGCGCCTGAAGCCTTTCGCCTGTTCTTCGAAGGCCTCTTCCAGGCGTTTCATTATGCCGTCGAAATCATCGCCCGCTTTGAGCCCGGATCTGATGGCGCGGTCGGCGGCCAGGGGGAAATTCATGGCAAATATGTTCGGTGTGTCCCGGCCGTCCTCCACTACGAACTCCCAGCAGGCCGCGACGGTGTAGTTCCTGGCGGCCTCGAGGTCGTAGCCGAAGCGCACCAGACTATCTATCACCACTTCGTCGTTGCTGTATTGGGGGAAGCCCAGGCCTCTGCGCGTCAATTTGGCGGCGGCCATGAGGAGGTCGTCCGGAGTGCCGGAATCTATCCTCAGGTTGATCTTGGGGTCGATAAGCCCGATATCCTCCGAGGCCTCGAGGCACATGTAGGTCAGGGGATTCACGGCAGGTTTTCCTAATCTGTCGCAGCCGCCCAGCATCATGCTCTGTCCGTTGTCGCCCAACTGAACGCCTTTGTAAAGGTCGGCGTCCCTGGAGAGGGAAATGAAGAACTCCTCCAGAAGCTCAAAGGCCTCGTCTTTTGTGAGAACGCCTTCCCTCAGGTCTTTTTCCAGGTACGGCCACATGTATTGGTCGAAGCGGCCGAAGCCTATGTGCTGGCCGCCCGCCGATCTGATCAC
The DNA here is from genome assembly GCA_017539325.1 of bacterium. Classification (GTDB taxonomy): domain Bacteria; phylum Auribacterota; class UBA3054; order UBA3054; family UBA3054; genus UBA3054. Next base: position 2,188 of record JAFYHD010000057.1, read on the forward strand.
GGAGGACACGAAGCGAAGGGACTGCAGGGCTTCGTGGAAACTTTCCGCGGGAGAGAGGGGGACTTTTTCCAGAAGGGCGCGCTGAAGGGGCTCTTCGGCGGCTAATGAGTAACGTTTGGCAAAACCTGCCACGGCGTCTATGGCCGCTATGGCGTTGGTCAGGAAATCGACCGCCTCGGGATCGTCACTTTTCTTTTCCAAAGCTTTTTGGCAGGCGGCTCTGCGGCCGAGGAGTCCTTCCTTAAGGAGAAGCGACCATTCCGGGGTCAGGTTTTCTATCACGTCGGTGTGCCTGGTCTTGTCCAGGCCGGCCATGGGAAACTCGGGGTTGCCTTCTATGGTCCTGGTGAATATGATCCTTTCCCCGGGGAAGACCAGCGGGGTCTCCCTTTCCAGGATATACTCGTAGACGAGGCGGCCGCGGGCGTTCAGGCTCAGGCCCTCCGATCGGGCTTCCAGGTCGCTTTCGATCTCAGCGGAGGAAATGGCGCGCCGGAAGCTGCGGTAATAACCGTTGCGTACGGCTTCTCTAAAGCTTTGCGTTCTCGAGTTCATTTGAGAATATTGTAGCATAAGCGAAAGCGGTTCAGCAAATTGAAAATCGGGTCTTTTGAACGGCTTTTTCACAGCGGCTTTTTAGGGGTTATCTTGCTTTGCTGTAATTGGTTGTAGTGGATAGGGGAGAGGACCCTAAAAGCGACAGTTGATTTTAAACACCCTTTCTGATATCATTGTTCTCACCCATCGTAAAAAAGCGCGAAAAGCATTTTCTACGGTGCTGAAAAAAACATACCTCATACGCGTCGCGAATAGATGCAGACGCTAACGAAGATCTAGACACCGAATAGATGGATGTCTTGTCAGAAGTGAAAATATGTGGTTAACAACATATAAAAAATTTTTTTAATTCATTA
>JAFYHD010000058.1 GCA_017539325.1 bacterium
TCGAACATGGTGGTGGCGCGCTTGTCAAGGATGGCGTGGTAGACGTAGCGCAGGGATCTTCCCAAGAGCTCCATGCCCGGGGCTTCGTAGACGCCGCGGCTCTTGGTGCCGATGATGCGGTTCTCAAGCGCGTGGCTCATGCCGACGCCGTTTCTTCCGCCCACTTCGTTGGCCTTGACCAGAAGGTCGAAGGGTTTCAGCTTCTCGCCGTTGATGGCCACGGGTCGTCCTTCCTTGAATTCTATTTCGACGCTCTCTATCTTGTTGGGGGCCTGCATGGGCCAGACGCCCATGGTCGGCTCGACGATCGTCATGGCGGTCTCCATGCTCTCAAGGTCTTCCGCCTCGTGCGAGAGGCCGGCGATGTTGCAGTCGGTGGAGTAGCGCTTCTTGCCGCCCGGGAAGGCGATGATACCGTGCTTGGCAAGGTATTCGCACATCTGGGTGCGGCCCGGGAATTCTTTAAGCAGCTCAGCGTCGCGCCAGGGGGCGTAGACCGTCATCTTGGGAGCGAACTGGTTGGTGTATCTCTCGAAGCGCATCTGGTCGTTGCCGCGGCCGGTGGCGCCGTGGACGAGAATGTCGATGCCGTGCTTCTTCATTTCCTGCACGAGCTTCTTGACGGTGACGGCGCGGCCGATGCCGGTGGAGTTCCAGTAGCCGCCGTCGTAGGTGGCTTCTGCCATGATCGTCTTGAAGCAGGCTTCAGCCATCTCTTTCTTGACGTCCACTATGACGGTCTTGACGCCGCAGGGCGCCATCTTTTTCGCGACATCGCGGATGTCTTTTTCATCGGGCTGGCCCAGGTCGGCCGTGAAGCAGAGGACCTTCGCCCCGGCTTCCCTTAAACGCACGGAAATGGTTTTGCTGTCCAAGCCGCCGGACACGCAGATGCCGAGTTTTTTGCCTTTGAGATCGTTGACGGAAAGTGCCATAAATATTCTCCTGTTTGTTTTGATTGCTTTTTTATTTTTTACGGTTCCACGATAACCATGCGGAAGCCGTAGTTTGTGTGCTGGGATCCTACCATGGCCGGATTTCTGCGGCCAATGCGGCAGTCAATCGGGTTGTTTTCGCTAGCTCCTCCGCGGCGCAGCCTCTGTCCTTGCGTGCTTATCTGGTGGAGGGGGCCGACGGGGTCGGTGACGGGAGAGTTTCCCAGATGGTCCTGAGTCCAGTCCAGGCACCATTCCCAGACGTTGCCGTGCATGTCGTAAAGGCCGATACAGTTGGGGGCCTTTAATCCGACGTCGCGAATGTTGGTCTTGTACCAAGCAACGACGTTGAGGTTGGTGTCCGTAGTGGCATCGGTCTTGGCGTACGGGCTGCCGTTGTTCCAAGTAAGATCGCCGATGAAAGTGCCGTCCCCCTTGCTGCGGGCGGCCATCTCCCACTGCGCGTCGGTGGGCAGGTCGAAAGTGAATTCGCCAACTACCTTGGTGCGCAGCTTGTCGAAAAAGCTGCCGCTGTCGACTCTGTAGCCGAGGCCCGGCCAGTTCGTGCCGACGTTGCTGCCTCTCAGGTCGGTATAATCCAAGCCCGTCTTGGGCTTCATGGAAGTAATGGTCGTCTCGCTGTCGATCTTGGCAAACTGCGCCTCGGTAGTCGTGTAGATCGCGATGTAGAAAGGCTTGGTGATGGTGACGCTGTGAACGTCCTCATTGTTGTAGTTGCTGTTGAAATAAGCTTGGTCCTCGGCGCTGGAACCCATCGTGAAAGTGCCGGGCTCGACTCTCCTGAACCAGATCTCCGTCCGCTTGGGAGAGGTGTCTGAGGATAAAGGATCATCGAATCTCTCGCTTATCCGGTACGTGTTCAGATCGAGCACGAGATACTTGGCCGGCATGGCCGATTCCCTGGCCACGATCACTACTTGCACATCCGAGGCGTCAACGGTCGCGCCCAGATCCTGATAGGCGTCCCAGGTCACTCGCCTGGTTCCCTCGCCCACCGCCACGCGGCTCGCGCCGTCACCGGAAAGAGACTGAAGCGGAAAGGGTGAGCCGCTGCCAATTTGTCCGTAAAAACCCAGTTTGAATAATGGCATTCCGCTGTTGGCGCCGGAGGTCAGGGTATAGTCGATGTCCACCTTGCCGTTCCAGGGCCAGCGCTGGGTGCAGCTGATATTCGAGACAATGTCTCCCCATGAGGCCGAGGCAATGACAAGCGCAAGAGCAAATATCGCGGTTATTATTTTCTTAGTCGTCATACGCGGTGCCTATCATGGTTGGATCAGGACGAAACGGAAGCCGTAGTCGGAATAGGTCGAGCCGGAGCCTGGCTGAGCGCGTCTAGGAATGCGGCAGTCTATGGGATTGTTGCCATAGCTTCCGCAACGCCGTGAATTCTTCGGTCCGCTGTTGGTTGGCGCGCCCACCGGATCGGCGGTTATACGGGCTAGTTCGTTGTCTGTAAGACCATATTTGTTGTCATACCAGTCCAGGCACCATTCCCAAACGTTGCCGTGTATGTCATAAATGCCTATCAAATTCGGCTTCTTCGTACCTACCTCGTGCATACTGCCTCCGGAATTGGCCTTGTACCAGGCGAGCTTGTCAAGGTTGTCATCGACCTTTTTGTCAGTGGAAACATAAGGACTGCCGTCGTTCCAGCAGCAGAGCCCCAAAAACGTTCCGTCGCCTACGGAGCGGGAAGCCATTTCAAACTGCCCTTCCGTAGGAAGATCGATCGTCAAGCTGTTTTTCGTCTTGGCGCGCATGCGGCCCAGGAAGCTGTTGGTGTCCACCCTGTGGTCGGTAAAGGTCGGCCAGGTGGCGCCCTTATCCGATCCCCTTAAGTAAGCGTAGCTGGTGCTCGTCTTGGGTATGAGGGACGCGCTTACGGTTTCGGAATCGATCTTGGAAAACTGCGCCACGGTGGTCTCGAAGATGGAAATGTAAAAGCCTTTGGTCAGACTGACCTGGTGACGCGGTTCGGATTTTTTGCTGGACCAGTTGGAATCGAAGTAGCCCCAGTCGGTGGAATCGGAACCCATATAGAAAGTGCCGGACTCCACTCTTCTGAACCAGATCTCGCCAGACTTGCTGGTCGAACCGGTCGTTACGGTGCTGACGTTCGTGCTGGCGGCATAGGAGAAGGTGTAATTGGAAAGGTCGAGGATAATGTACTTGGCCGAGCTCGTCACTTCCTCGGCCGTCACGGCGACCTGCAGGCCGCTCACCTGTTGGCTGGGATATGTTTGGGTCGCGTCCCAGGTCGTTTTTTTGCTGCCGGCGCCCAGAACGATCCCGGCGGCGCCGTCGCCTTCCAGGTCTGTCAGAAGGAAACTCTGTCCCCCATTGACCTTGGCGTAAAACTTCACGTCGAAGACCGGGTCAGCATTCGTGCTGTTCAAAACGTAATCGATCTCCACCTTGCCGTCCCAGGGCCAGCGCTGATGACAGGTGACGCTCTCAACCGTATTGGAGAAAGCGCTTAAGCAAACAAACGCTGCGAATATGAAAACAAACGCCTTTCTCATCCGCGCCCACCCTTTCTTCTCATGGCAAAAAAAGCCGCCAAAACAAGAAACGCGCATGATGTGAGCGGTTCCGGCAGGATCTTGATGACGGGCTGCGCGCATATCGCCGCGTAGGTCTGAGTTCCGGCCTCGTTTTGGATCTCGTAGGCCAGCGTGTAGGTGACATCGGCCGGCACTTCATCGCTCAGGTAATCCCAATTGAAGGTCCCGTGTCCGTCCACGGAGCTTTCGTAAAGATCATAGGACGAGGGGAAGGCCTCGTGGGAGATCGCGCGGACTTTGATCACTCTGTCGTTGCCTTCAGCCCAGTGGGAGTCGTAGACGATGTCGTCGGTGGTCAGAAGCGTCAGTCTATAGCCGGGAGCGGTTCCCACTGTGTCTAGGGTAAAATTGCCGGACCAGGTGCCCTCGTCCTGCAATGTAGAGGCAACACGTACGGTGGCCGTCTCAGTGCTAACCGTTTCATTGCCGCTTTTCGTGGTGAAGGTAAGCAGAAAATTCTCCCTTAGATCGGCGTTGTCGACAAAGTAATCCCAAGTGTTGCTGCTGGTGCCGTTAGCGCCTTTCAGCACGGCGATATCATAAGCGGCGCCGCTGGTCAGTCCCACCGCCGTGATATCCGCCTCATCGGCGATCCCCCCATACCAAACGGTGCTGAGGAACATTGGATCGCTCGACTTCAGGTCGACCGTCTGCGCAAGCGCGGTGTCGATCCCGAAAGTGTCCGACCAGACAGTTTCGGGAGCGGCGCTTGCCGATACAGCTGCCCCGAGAAGCAGAAGAAACGTTAGTAAATGCATCCTTTTGATAATGATACCCCAATAATTATTAGTGATATTTTATCATTAAGCGGTATCTCGTTCAAGGCTATTATGAATTCGGTTTTTCCATGACCTGGAATTTCTGCCACTTGCCGCTTCTGAAGCGGATCCAGTAGATGATCGCGGAAATGGAAAACAGCACGCCCATTATGCACCAGACGGCGTAGACGTCGAGATGATATACTTCCGTGGACACGTACAGGGCCGGCACAAAAAAGAGCCAGCTGAGCAAAACGGAACAGACCATCGGAAAAATGGTGTCGCCAGCGGATCTCAGAGCATTGTTTAGACCAATGTTCACGACGTCAAGGAAATTGAAGAGCATGGTTAAGTAGAGGAGGTTCCTGGTCATGACGTAAACTTCCTCCGTGTGCCTGCCGCCGCAGAAGATGTTGAAGATCTCCCTTGTGAAAAGTATGATGACGACCGCTATGACGACGACCATGACTTCGCCCAGCCACAGGCCCTGGTAGACCGCCTTCTTGCCGAGGTCTTTCCTGTCCATGCCGATATATTGCGCCATTATTATGGCGGCGCCGGCCGCCACGGAAAGGATGGGCATGAAGATCAGGTTCTGGATGCTGAAAGTGACGGTCGTGGCGTTCAGGGCGTCGTCGGATATCCTGCCGGTGAACATGATCTGCGCGGAGAAGGCCGCGTTGTCAAGCCCGAACATCAATCCGGTGGGCAGCCCGAACCTGAGAAGGTTTAGGAAGGAGGACTTCCTGAAACGCCATTCCCTAAAGAGGTGGTACTCCTTGGTGGACGGCATGAAGAGAATAAACATGACAAGAGCAAACGTCGTGAAAAGCCCGGCGATTATCGTGGCCACGGCCGCGCCCGTGATACCCATTTCCGGCGCTCCGAACTTGCCGAAAATGAAAACGTAGTTCAGAAAGACGTTGACCGCGCAGCCGAAAACGTTTGAGATAGTCGAGACCCAAACCATCGAGCGACCGTTGAAAAAACTCGACAGAACGATGTTGGTCAAGGGAATGATCATGTAAAAAGCCATGTAAGAGAAGTAGGCTTTCTCCATGACCTGAATTTTTTCGGCGTGATCGGCCAATTCGAGAACGTAGATACCGGCGTATCTGGAGATCCAGGGCACCGTGCAGCCGATCAGCCAAACAAAGTAAAGGCTCTGCCAAATGCTGACCGAGACCATCTTCTTGTCCTTGGCGCCGAAATACTGCGCGACCAGCGTAGTGGTGTAAAGCGCCACGCCGGCGAAAAAGCTCTGAACCGTAAAGGAGAGGACGCCGGCGCCCATGGAGGCGCCCGCGGCGTCCAGTTCATAATGGGCCAGCATCATGCGGTCGCAGAACAAAAGGACCGCGAAAGAGGCGTTGGTTATGAGCATCGGGAAGGAGACCTTGATGATCTTCTTCATGATCTCCCAGCCTTTCACTTGCTCATTCGTGTTTATTTCATTATCCATATTTGTTTATTTTACTAAATATGCCGTTTAAGAATATACAGCGTGATCTTTCCCCTTGTCTGGGGAGGCGATTTAAAATATAATATCCCCCAAATAATTGAGGGGATATATATGCCTGAAAAGAAAAAACTGATATCGAAAGCGCTGGAACCTGTGATCTTCCTCGTCATCTTCTTCGCGCTCTTCGGCTCCATGGCCCACATCATGGGAGCCAAGAACATGGTCAGGACGATCATGTACACCGGCCACGACCTGCTTTTAAACACCTGCTTCTACCTGATGGCGGTCTGCGTCATAGCGGGCGCCCTTAGTGCGCTCCTGATTGAATTTGGCGTCGTCGCCGCCTTGGAAAAACTTTTAAGAGTCTTCATGAAGCCGATCTTCAATCTGCCGGGCGCGGCGGCCTTAGGCGGCGTCATGACCTTCTTCTCCGACAACCCCTCCATCATCGCGCTGGCCAGGAACCGCTCCTTCAGCCGCTTCTTCAAAAAGTACCAGCTCGTCTCGCTGACCAATTTCGGCACGGCCTTCGGCATGGGGCTTATCGTTTTGACCTACATGATGAGTCTGGAAGGCGAAGGCTACGTTACGGCGGCCACGATCGGCTTTTTCGGCGCGATCTTCGGCGCGGTCGTCTCCACGAGGATCATGCAGTTCCTTGTTAAGCCGATAGTCGGCGACGAACCGGCCATAACGGAAGAAGAGATCAAGAGGCTTGAGGAAAAGGAAAATCAGGAAGGCGTCTTCAAAGAGGAGAATCTTTTCACCCGCTTTCTGAACGGCATCCTTGACGGCGGCAAGAACGGCGTGGAAGTCGGCATGGCCATCATCCCGGGCGTCATTATCATCTGCACCTTCGTCATGATGATCACCTTCGGCCCCAAGGATCCCGCCGTAGGATATTGCGGCGCGGCCTACGAAGGCGTCGCGTGGCTCCCCAAGATCTGCGCTTATCTAAAATACCCCATCTATTATCTCTTCGGTTTCGAGAATCCCGAGAACATCGCCTTCCCCTTGACCGCCATGGGCGCCGTGGGCAGCGCGCTGGGGCTCGTTCCCAAACTGAAGGTCAATCCCAACGACATCGCGGTCTTCACGGCCATCGGCATGTGCTGGAGCGGATATCTTTCGACGCACACCGCCATGCTGGACGCCCTGGGATATCGCAACGTCATTTCGAAGGCGCTGATCTCACATACTATAGGCGGCCTTTGCGCGGGCGTCTTCGCCCACTACGTTTACCTTTTGGTATCGATGATCTTCTAAGGAAATAAAAAAAGCGGAGCGCAGGCTCCGCTTTTTTATCGCTTTAATTTTATTTCTTACTTCCCGTCGTAGCCCAGGAACCTTGCCTTCCTGTCGATGAAGGCCTCCTTTTTCCTCAAGGACCTCAGCGTGTCCTCGATCTCGTTTCCGAGGGAAAGAGCGAACTGCTCGCCTTCTTCCGGAGCGGCCGTGGCCGTCACAAAGATCTCCTCGTCTTCATAATCCTGGACCTCTTCCTCTTTCACCGTCGTTTCCACAAGGCAGACGTCGTCTATGACCATAGCCTGTTCTTCAAGGGAGTAAGCGATAACTTCAGGCGACTCGCTGGCGCAGCCGGCCAGGAGCAACAGGGCGGTGAGGGAAAGCAGGAAACGCATTTTATTTTTTCAGGGGAAA
>JAFYHD010000009.1 GCA_017539325.1 bacterium
GATCAAGCCTACTGTTCCCTATTCCAAGGCCGATCTTCGGTGGATCAATCCTTTCGCCCGCTGCAACAAGGAAAAAATGGGCAAGAAGGAAGTGCCGGTCACGGGGAAGATCGAAAACTTCTCCGATTACGACACGGTCTTCCTGGGCTTCCCCATCTGGTACGGCTGCGCGCCCAACGTGGTGAACACTTTCTGCAAGGATTACGATTGGAACGGCAAGAAGGTTTTCCTCTTCGCGACTTCCGGCGGCGGCGGAATGGGCAAGAGCGCGGAAAAACTGGCGCCTTACGTCAAGGGCGCCGAGATCGCCGGCGAGAAGCTTGTGAAAAAGCCGGAAGACGTTAAAACTTGGCTCGAAACGGTCTTGACATAAAGCCGTTCGACTTAAATTTTTCTTGTAAGCAATTTTAACCGCAAAGCGGCGGTTTGTAATAACCAAATTTAGGTTGAATTTGGATAGTATACTAGCTAAATTTGGGTTGAATTTGGCTACTAAGACCTATCGGAAGTTTTGTGGTAAAATATCCGCTTGATAATTTCTTTATTGGAGAAAAAATATGGAACCTATCGTCAAATCCACGACCTTGAAGGACGTCCATTCCGACATCCGCGGGCCTCTTTATTTCGAGTCTTTGAAAATGATCGAGAGAGGCGAAAAAGTTTTGCGCCTCAACACCGGCAACCCCGCCACCTTCGGTTTCAAGCTCCCCGAGAGCATGAGGAAGGCGCTCGTTGAGAACGTCGACAAGGCTGTCGCCTATTGCGATTTCCGCGGCATGAAGGCCGCCAGGGAAGCGATCGCCGCCTATCACGTCAGCAAAGGCGTCAAGGGCGTCACCCCGGACGACATCTTCATCGGCAACGGCGTTTCCGAAATGGCCTCCATGGCCACGACGGTCTTGGTCTCGCCCGGCGACGAAGTTTTGGTTCCCAGTCCGAGCTACTCCCTCTGGACCAACGCGGTCCTAATTGCCGGCGGCAAACCGGTCTTCTACGTCTGCGATGAAAAGCAGGAATGGTGCCCGGATTTCGAGGACATCAAGAGCAAGGTGACGCCGAAAACGAAAGGCATCGTCATCATCAACCCCAACAACCCCACAGGCGCGCTCTATCCCGATGAATTCCTTAAGAAGGTCGTCGACCTCGCCAGGGAGAAGAACCTCCTGGTCCTGGCGGACGAGATCTACGACCGCCTGGTCATGGACGGCTACAAGCACACCGCGCTGGCCAGCCTCGCTGACGACGTTCCTTTCGTGACTTTCAACGGCCTTTCCAAATCGCACGTGGTCTGCGGATTCCGCTGCGGCTGGATGGCCATCAGCGGCCCCAAGAATCTGACCGAGCAGTTCTTCCAGGGCATGGTGCAATTAACCTCCATGAGGCTTTGCGGCAACGCGCTCACTCAGCTGGTCATTCCCGCGGCTTTATCTGACAGCGCTTACACCGAAGAGATGATCAACCCGGGCGGCCGCCTCTACGAGCAGAGGGAAGCCACCATGCGCGAGATAGAAAAGATCCCCGGCCTCTCGGTCGTCAAGAACAAAGGCGCGCTCTACTGCTTCCCGAAACTTGACAAGGAACGCTTCAACATCACGAGCGACAAGAAATTCGCCATGGACCTGCTGCACGCCAAGCGGATCCTCATGGTCCCGGGCAGCGGCTTCGACTGGCCCTACAACGACCACTTCCGCATTGTCATGCTGCCGGAAGCGCACGAGCTTGCCAAAGCCATGCAGGACCTCGGCGACTTCCTCTCCACCTACCGTCAAGAAGATTGATTTGCGCTTGCTAGCCGAAGCGGAGCATCGCTTTCCGTCAGGAAAAAACAACCCCCTCTTGATTTTACTTCGTAACAAAATCTTGAGGGGCTTGTTTTTTTCCTGACGGGGGACCGCGGCGCGAGCAAGCACATATCCTTAAGCATTCCTCACGGAGAACGCAAATCAGCCGCAGTGCGAGCCAAGCACATATCCCTAAGCGAACTCACGGAGGACGCAAATCACGGCCATGCGCGCGTAGTCCGTGAGCGAGGGGTATATGCTGCGTTCTCACGATGCGCGCATAGGGATGTGTGCTTAGCGCGCACGCCAGAAACCTTGACTTTACAATCTCACATTTGGTAAAATTTCCTCACTATGAATAATTCGCTTCGACTTTCCGTCCTCCTTATTAACGTTCTGCTGCTGCTTACGCTGCGGTAAAGGTCGGGTATGTCCAAGTAAAGTCTGTTCATACAAAGAAGGAATAAGAAAGGGCGCCCGACCAGGGGCGCCCTTTTTTACTTTATATTTTTTAATTAACATAGGAGCTTTTTATGACATCCCGCACAGGCGCGCAGTTAGTCGCGGAAGCGCTGATCAAGGAAAAGGTCGACGTCGTCTTCGGATACCCCGGAGGCGCCATACTGGACACCTTCGACGCCCTCTATCTCGCCAAGGATAAGCTGCGCTTCATCCTAGCCAGACACGAGCAGGGCGCGGTCCATATGGCCGACGGTTACGCCAGAGCCACCGGCAGAGTGGGCGTGGTCGTCGTCACTTCCGGCCCGGGCGCCACCAACGCCGTCACCGGCATCGCCACCGCCAACATGGACTCCGTTCCCCTGGTGGTCATCTGCGGCCAGGTCGGCACCTCCGTCATCGGCAACGACGCCTTCCAGGAAGCGGACGTGACCGGCATCACCCGCCCGGTCTCCAAGCACGACTACCTCGTCAACGACATCAAGGAGCTCCCGGCTGTCATAAAGGAAGCCTTCCATATCGCCTCCACCGGCCGCCCCGGCCCGGTCGTCATCGATCTGCCCAAGGACGTCCAGAAGGCCTCGACCAGCGTTCCCTATCCGGATACGGTGGACATCCCCACCTACCAGCCTAACTACGAAGGCAACATGAACCAGATCCGGAAAATGGCCAACGCCATAAAAAAGGCTAAGAAGCCTCTGGCCTACGTGGGCGGCGGCGCCATCATCGCCGGCGCGACGGAAGAGCTCTACAAGTTCATAAAGAAAACGAAGATCCCCGTGGCCGAAACGCTGATGGGCCTCGGCGCCTACCCCGAGAGCGAGCCTGAGAACCTCAGGATGCTGGGCATGCACGGCACCTGCTACGCCAACTACGCCGTGCAGGACTGCGATCTGCTTATCGCCATCGGCGCAAGGTTCGACGACCGCGTGACCGGCAACGTCCAGACCTTCTCCGCCAACGCGACAATCGTCCAGATCGACATCGATCCCTCCTCCATCTCGAAGATCAAGACCGCGCACATCCCCGTGGTGGGCGACGTGAAAGACGTGCTGACCAAACTCAACGAGATCGTGGAAGCGCCGGATCTTACGGAATGGTGGGAGAAGATCGAAGCCTGGAGGAAAGAGTTCCCCCTGGCTTACGGCAAGCCCCAGGACGGCTGCATCATGCCGCAGTACGTCATAGAGGAAGTTTCCAAGGCCGCCGGCAAGGACGCCGTCTTCGTGACCGACGTGGGCCAGCATCAGATGTGGGCCGCCCAGTACCTCCAGATCGACAAGCCCAGGACCTTCCTGAGCTCCGGCGGATTGGGCACCATGGGCTTCGGTCTGCCCGCCGCTTTGGGCGCCCAGTGCGGCAAACCCGATCAGACCGTCTTCTCCATCTGCGGCGACGGCGGTTTCCAAATGCTGATAGAAGAGCTGGCGGTCGGCCGTTTGAACAAGCTGCCCGTAGTCTGCGTCGTCCTTAACAACAGCTGCCTCGGCATGGTCAGACAGTGGCAGGAGCTTTTCTACAACAAGCACTACGCCATGTCCATCACCGACACCACCAACGACTCTTTGCTGGAGCCCGAAAAGGAGCCGCGCTACATCCCCGACTTCA
>JAFYHD010000059.1 GCA_017539325.1 bacterium
GATTGTAGGCCAGGCACATCAGCTTTTCCAGATCGACGGTATCCAGAATGTTGTAGGCGGTCAAAGTCTCCAGGGCGCCCCTCATGCCGTGCTCGTGCCATTTCCAGAGAATGACGGCGGCGTAGCCGTCAAGGTCGGTCCACTCTCCGCGGCTGATCCCGAAATATTTCTCGAGCTTTTTCAGACCGCCCTTCATACCGAGGCTCGCGAAGACGTACCTGAGGTCGATCTGGCAGAGCAGGAAGTCTCTTCCGAATTCGCTTCTCAAAAAAGGCAGGTCGAAGCATTTCCCGTTGAAGGTGACGCAGATCTTGTAATTTTCAAGCGCTTCCGGCAGTTCCTGCATGTTCTTGCCGTGCGTGAAGACTTTGATTTCATGCCCGTCGTAGATGGTCGCGACGGTCGTGTAGTCGAGGCCTTTGCCGAGTCCCGTCGTTTCAATATCGAGGTAGCAGACGCTGTCCCTGAAGTAGGGGAAGAGGCGCCAGGTCTCGGAAGTCGGAAGCTTTTCGGTGAAGAAGCCGAGGTCGCCGGCTTCCAAGTGCTCGAGCGATTCTTTGGCGGCGGCCTTGAGCTCATCCGCTTTTTTCATTTCCTCTTTACAGGGTTCCCATTCCAGAACGCCGCGCCAGCCGTCCAGGTCGAGCGACGACATCATCCGGCAGAAGCCTTTTCCTTTCCTGGGAATATGGAGAAAAGTGTGAGTCAGCATTTTTATTTGACGGTGTCCGGCATAAGCCAGTCGCCGAAGATCTGGATCGATTCCTGGATCAGGATGTTGTTGGTGACGGAGTGCTGGCGGCGGGAGAGCTTCGCAATCTCTTTCTGCGTTTTGGTCATGGCCTGGCTCGAATCCTCGTCGGGAACGGCTTCGGGTTCGTCGTCATCCTCTTCTTCTTCCTCGGAAGTCTCTTCGGAAACTTCTTCCTCAAGCTCCTCGTCCTCTTCGTCAAGCTCGCTTGACTTGTCGTTGTCTTCCAAAAGTTCCTTTATCGGGATGTAGACGCGCTTGCGCTCGTCCTCGGATTTTTCCACGAACTTCTTGATGTCGGAGAAGGCTTCGTTTTTGGCGATCCTGGCGGCGGAGGCGGCTTTGAGTCGATTTATGAGATTGGTCGTGATAGGCGTCCAGACGCCTCGGCCGGTCGTCGCCTCAAGCGAGAGGTGCGAGTCGATCTTTGGGGCGGAGAGCGCGCAGGGGAGATAGCGCTCGCCGAGCTGCACGGCGTCGAGGTTGCTGGGCAGTACGACGTCCGACTTAATGCCGTCGAACTGCGGCGAGACGCCGTCCGCGATATAGTAGAGGCCCCTGGTTATCTTAAGGGCGCCGAGCCTGCCCGTCAGGGGGATTATCTGCTGGACCGTGCCTTTGCCGTAGCTCTGGGATTGTCCCACGACGAGGCAGCGGTTGTAGGCTTTCAGGGCGCCTGTTACGATCTCGGCCGCGCTGGCTGTCAGGCTGCTGGTCGTGATCATGAGAGGCCCGAAGTAAGTTATGTTCTGGTTCTTGTCGTTCAGGATCTGGACGTCGTCGCGGGAATATTTGGTCAAAACGACGTTGCCGCGCTTCAGGAAGAGGCCGGCCATGTTGACGGCTTCGTCTAAGATGCCGCCGCCGTTGCGCTGGAGGTCTAAGATGACGCCGTCGACCTTCTGCGTGTTGCAGGCGATGAGCAGCTTCCTGACGTCCGAGACGGCGGAATGGTCGAAATCGCCGAAGAGCGTCTTGCTCTCCGCGTCAAGGTAGAAGGAAGGCAGGTCGATCACCGCGATGCGGGTCTTCTTGGCCTGGGACAGGCCGTTGGTCCTCGTCAGCTCGACTATCTCCATCCTCGGCCCCTGGTCCTCGAGCTTCACCTTGTCCCTGACAAGCGGAAGATCGAAATTCTTGATGCCTTTCTTGGTCTTTCTCAAGATGCGCAGGACGACGGTGGAGCCTTTCTTGCCGCGGATCAGCTTGACCACGTCGCGCAGCTCCATGTCGACGACGTCGACGAACTCGCCGCCCTCGCCTTGGGCGACGGCGATGATCTTGTCGCCGGGTTTGAGTTTCCCGCACTTGTCGGCGGGGCTTCCGGGAGTCAGTTCGGAAATGACGACGTATCCGTCGTCGCTTCTAAGCGTGGCGCCGATGCCCTCCAAGGAAAGCGACATGCTGATGTTGAAATCCTCCATGTCGTCCGGCGGGAAATAACTGGTGTGCGGGTCGAGCGCCGAGCAGAAGGCGTTCATGAAGAGCCCGAACTGCTCGTGATAATCCATTTCGGAGAAATATTTCAGGATGCGCTCGCGGCGCTTCCTAACTTTCTGGCAGGCGTTGCTTCGCGCTTCTCCCATCGATTCCATAAACGCTACCTGGTAGGCCAGCGTGCTCTCCAGATACTTGTTCCTTTCCTCGGGCGTGACGGGGAAGGAGATGCTTTTCACGTCGATGGGGATCTTGAGCGACGTGTCGGGAACGTAGTTAGTGTCGGAGAGGATATTGACGGCGTGTTCATAAGAGGCCCTGACGTTGGGCATGAAGACGCTCTGGTAAAAGTTGGTGACAAAATCCCAGCGGTTGTCCCTGAAGGCCGTCAGCATCCTCAGCCTCTGGGAATGTATCTGCGCGACTTCGTTGGAAAGAAGGAAAATGCGCGCCGGGTCAAGGGTGTTGACGAAGTTGGAGAGCGTGTTGATGTTGATTTCCGGAGTGGGCCTGTGATGCTTGAGGTGCTGCTGCATGGTGAAGACCATCATGCCGGAAAGATGCTCGCCTTCCAATTGGTCGATCTTGGGGACCTGGGATTCGTCGGCTTTCGGGATGGAGGTCAAGCCAAGGGCGGCTACTATGGCGGCAAAAACGGCTAGCTTAATCTGTCTGTTCGTCATCTTTTCTTTCTTTGGCCATGGAGTTAAAAGTTCTAACACGGTTTACGCCGCGCAGTTTTTCGTTGTATAGTTTTGTCTTTTCCAGGAGCTCTTTCAGGATCTCCGGATCGTTGGTCATTTTCATTCTCTCCTTGAGGCGGGAGAGTTCGCCGCGATAGTGCGCTTCCTTGATCGCCCTGATGCAGTCGTCGCAGGAGCGTTTCCAGAAGCTGCCTTCGCCCTTTTCCGGCAGGGGAACGGAGACCAGAGCGTCGGTCAGGAAATCCCTGGCGACGTCGTCGCAGGAGAGCAGGAAGTTGTCGAAGCCTTTCCATTCGCCGTTGCGCTTTTGCTCCCTAGCCTTGAAGGCCAGGGAGGCGGGAAGGGGATTGCCGATGGCTTCCAGCTCAAGGTTCTCGAAGATGTAATCCATCGCTTCGCCAAAACTGAAGATCAGGGCGATGAGAAGTTTCTCGGCGCTAGACGACTTAAGTTCCGGAAGCGCTTCCTCCTTGAGTTCCGGCGCGACTTCCTCTCTCTTTCCGGAACGCTTCAGGGGGTTCTTCTGCTTTTTCTGATAAGCGGCGAAGTCGAGGTTTATGGAGGAAACGGGAACGCGCGTGAAGTCGGAAAGCTCCTTTATCAATTCTTGCCTGAGGCCCTCGCTGCCGGCGCTCATAAGGTAGGGGAACATCTCAAGGCAGACGGCGTAGCGTTCCTGAAGATCGTCCATATCTTTTTCGTTAGCCGAGCAGCGCATGGCGAAGGTGAAAGCCGGGAGCTTTTCCGAAAGCAGCTTCTCGAAAGCTTCTTTCCCGTATTTCTTCAGGAAGGAGTCGGGGTCTTCGTTTTCCTTCAGGGGAACGACGTAGACTTTCAGACCCGCTTCGGAAAGCAGGGGAATGGCGCGCAAAGCGGCGTGCTGTCCGGCCGAATCGCCGTCGTAGCAGACGAGGCAGGTGTCGGCGAAACGTTTGATGAGCCGCGACTGTTCTTTCGTCAGGCTTGTGCCGCAGGAAGCGATGGCGTTGACGAAACCGTTCTGCGCCAGCATCACGACGTCAAGGTACCCTTCGCAGAGGATGGCCGTCTTCTTAAGTTCGGCAATGGGGTTCTTGGCGAAATTAAGGGAGAAGAGGACCTTGCTCTTGTTGTAGATCTCGGTCTCGGCGGTGTTGAGATATTTCGGTTCCGAACCGTCGATAGAGCGGCCGCCGAACGCGACTAATGTCCCGGCGTGGTCCCAGATGGGGAACATCACTCTTTTCCTAAACCTGTCGTAGCAGCCTTTGCCTTCCTGACTGGGAAGAGCCAGCCCGCTCGCGATCATCTCTTCGTCGCGGAAACCTTCCTTCCTGAGAAGCGTGCACAGCTCATCCCAGGAATCGGGGGCGAAGCCGATACGGTAGGCTCTAACCGCCTCCTGCGAGACCTTGCGGTTATCGAGATACTCCCTGGCTTCTTTGCCGGCTCCCAAAGCGAGGCTGCGCTGGAAAAAGTCCAGGGCGGTGAGATTGATCTTCGCCAGCCTTTTCAGATGATTCTGGCGGAAGGCCATCTCCGCTTTCTCTTTGTCGCCGAAGGAGGCGCCGTCTTCCGGCGGAATGTTCGCTCTTTCCGCCAGCTTGACCACGGACTCAGGGAAGGAGAGGCCTTCGTATTCCATCAGGAACTGGAAGACGTTGCCGCCTTTGCCGCAGCCGAAGCACTTGAAGATCCCTCGGTCAGGCGTGACGAAAAAGGAAGGCGTCTTTTCGTTGTGGAAAGGGCAGCAGGCTTTGAAGTTTTTCCCGTTTTTGGTCAAAGCGAGGCGCTCGCCGATCACATCCTGGATGGGATTGGCGGCTTTGACTCTTTCAATATATTCCTGGGAAAAAGAGGGCATCGCTTAAGATTTCAATACCGGTAGAAATCGCTCTTGTAGGGGCCTTCCTGGGGAACGCCGATATGGTCGGCCTGCTCTTTCGTTAACTTGGTGAGCTTTACGCCCAGCTTCTTAAGGTGCAGCCTGGCGACTTCCTCGTCGAGTTTTTTGCTCAGCATAGTGACGCCGACCTTATGCTGCTCCTGCCAGAGCGACAGCTGCGCGAGGCACTGGTTGGTGAAGGAGTTCGACATCACGAAGGAAGGATGCCCGGTGGCGCAGCCCAAATTGACAAGGCGGCCGCCGGCCAGTATGAAGATCGTATGCCCGTCGGGGAAGACCCAGCCGTCCACTTGCGGTTTGATGTTGTAGGTCTTGACGCCCGGGCATTTTTCCAGTCTGTCCATCTCGATCTCGTTGTCGAAGTGACCGATGTTGCAGACGATCGCTTGGTCTTTCATCTTCTGCATGTGCTCAAGCGTTATGATGTGGCAGTTGCCAGTCGCGGTCACGAAGATCTGGGCCTTGTCGAGGGCGTCCTCGACGGTCGTCACCTCGTAGCCTTCCATGGCGGCCTGCAGCGCGCAGATGGGGTCGATCTCGGTGACGAGCACTCTGGCGCCCTGGCCGCGCATGGCCTGCGCGCAGCCTTTGCCTACGTCGCCGTAGCCGCAGACACAGACGATCTTGCCGGCCAGCATAATGTCGGTGGCGCGCTTGATGCCGTCCGTTAAGGATTCGCGGCAGCCGTAGAGGTTGTCGAATTTCGACTTGGTGACGGAGTCATTGAC
>JAFYHD010000060.1 GCA_017539325.1 bacterium
GGATATGGGACTGCCTTCCATCTTAAAGCACTACAAAAACTTGGTCGCTCGCCAATTCACCGCAAAACTTTCTACGTCGAAGGCCTCGACGAAGACCGAGGCGCAAAGAAGGGGAAAGCTGGGGGAGGATCTGACCGCAAAAGAGCTGAAAAAAAGAGGCTTCCGGATAATCTCTCGCAATTATCGCTTTTCGAGGAGTGAGATCGACCTCATCGCCGCGAAGGACGACATCGTCCTTTTCGTCGAGGTCAAGACCAGGAACAAAAACGTTTTCTTTCCCGTCAGGGCGCTCTCTTTTCCTCAGGAAAAGCGGATAATAAAGGCCTCGAAAGCGTTCTTAATTGAAAACGGTCTGCGAAAGCGTAGGGTCGGCTATGTTTATTCGCTTATTCTGATCGATGAATCAGGGGTCCCGGAGATCCATCTGAGGCCTTTCAGGGTCAGGAAAATTTGCTATAATCATATATATGAAGATTATACTTTCCAATGACGACGGCATTCATTCCGAGGGTCTCCTTACCCTGGCCGAAACTTTAGCAAGCGAAAACGAAGTGACGATAATCGCTCCCGAAAGGGAGCGCAGCGCCATAAGCCACGCTATCACTTTAAGAGAACCGATAATCCTGAAGAAGAAGGACCTTCTCCCGAACGTTAAGGCCTACGCCGCTTCTGGCACTCCCGCTGATTGCATGAAGATCGCCCTGCTTTCCTTCTGCGACCAGCCTGATTGCGTGGCAATCGGTCTGAACCCCGGCTCCAATCTCAGCACTGACATCATCTATTCCGGGACTGTCGCGGCCGCCAGTGAAGCGAACATGCTGAACGTTCCGGCTTTCGCCTTCTCCATGGACGATTCCAAGGACGGGAAGTTCCATTTCGAAACGGGAGCCAAGACTGCCAAGGACATGCTCTCCAAAATCGACCTCAAGTCCGCCCCCAAAGGCGTTATCCTGAACGTCAACATTCCCAACGTTCCTTGCGAGGAGATCAAGGGCTATAAGCTAACCACGCTGGGAAAGACGAAATTCCACGAGCGCTACCTGCACAGGACCGACCCCGGAGGCAACGATTACTTCTGGATCAGCGGCGTGCTTCTGCCGGATGACGACGATCCCAAGTCCGATTATCTGACCATCAAGCGGAATTTCATCTCCATCACTCCCCTGAACAGCAACTTTACTTCCGCACCCAATATCGACGAAGTGAAAGCTTGGCTGAAAGACCTGCTCACGGAATAAGAAAATGAAACTCCGCCTTGCTTTCACAATGATCGTTGCAGCCGCAGTTCTCACTGCCTGCTTCGACTATCGTGAAAGCTGGGTCTATGACAAAGAGGGGAACGCCACCGTCCATATTGTCTGCGCGCTCAGCGAAGATTTCCTTAAGAAAAATCCCGGCCTCACTCTGGAGGAGGAGCGTCTTCTGCTTGTGCCTTTCTGGGCCAGCAACAATTTCCCCGCCAACGTCACGCTTTTAAGATCGGCCCTTGTCATCAGCAATTCGCATCTTGCGCTCGACATTAAGTTCAAGGGCGCGGTAAGCGACCTTGCCCAGCTGCCTTTTTTCCGGCACCGCACCATCAACGCTTCGGCAAAGAGCAGTGGATTGACTATCTTCCAGCGTTTCGACTTAGGACAAAGCGCCGCCAATCTGCCTTGCGACGGCACGGTGGAATTTTCCCAGACTTTCCCTGGTAACATCACGAGCGCCAACACCGCTTTCAGCGGCCGGACCATAAAAACGAAGATCAAGCTCTCGGAATTCCAGAACTCGAGGCAGCTTCTTCTGAGCGCCACCTGCGTCTATCCTGAGCGCTGGCCCTGGAAGGAAACGCTCTACGTAGCCTTGTGCTTCCTCGCGTTCTTCCTCTTCGCCAAATATGCCCGCAACAGAAGGCGCCTCGCTCCTAGAGACCCCGCTCCGATCCCCGGCGACGTCCACAACATTCCGGACCTTATGGCGAGAGCCGCTTCGCTCTTCACAAATCTTCCGGCCGTCAGGGATGCGACGGAAAGGGGAAGCGGAGAACTGAGCTTTCATTGGCTTAGGGCCAACGCCAACAGAGTCTCGCATTACCTGATCGAGAAGGGTCTCCGCACGCACGACAAGGTCGCGCTTCTCGTCCCCAACGGACGCTGGCGCCACATCGCGGCCCTGGGCGTATCCGGCGCCGGCGGCGTCATAACTTTCCTTGACACCGAGGAAAGGCCCGAGAAGCTCGCCGACACGATAAGAAGGCTTGGAATAGGCTTCCTCATCGTCTCCGAAGCCTTCCAGTCCGAGGCCAGCGAGATGCTGCTCCTCAGCCTGCCTCTCGAATGCGTCTTGTGGCTCAGGGGCGACCTGGAGAAAAACATCCTTCCGGACTACCTGCTCGAGCAGCCGACCTCTTCGCCGCTCAAGGCTCTGAACAGGGAAGACCCGGCGCTTCTCATTCCCGGCGAGAGGGACATCATCCTAACCCACGGCCAGATACTCTCCCAGGCTTTTGCGCTTTCCCAGACGATGCTCCCGGACGCCAGGGACGTGCTCTTTTCGACCTTCCCGCCTTCCAGCATAGAGTCTATTTCCTTCACGCTCTTCATGCCGCTCGTGACGGCCTCCTGCGTCGTCAACGCGGAGAGCCGCGATCCGGAACAATGCTTCGAGGCGCTGAGGAGGGAAGGCATCACGATCCTGCTTACCGACAGAAGCTTTGCCAGAGCCATGGCTTCGCGCTTCAGGAAGCTCATTCTTGAGGAAGGCGGCCTTA
>JAFYHD010000061.1 GCA_017539325.1 bacterium
AAAGCTCCGCCGCCTCCTGCCAGACCGTGTTCGTCCCGCTCACTCCCATCTGGATAGCTAGAAGCGTGACCTTTTCCTCGGCGGTGCTGCCTTTCAAATTTTCCTCGCAGTCGGAATAGAGGTTCATAAGCTCCTCTTTGTTGCCGGAGGCGGCAAGATCCCCCGCCAGGAGGCGCACAGCGTCGCTCTTTTCTTTCTCCGTCTTGACAAGACCCAAAAGCTTCCTGTGGAAGACGGCGGCTTTTTCAAACTCTTTTTTGCCCTTGTAGTAATTGCCGGCCGCGGTCACAAGCTTGATGTCTTCGGGATAGAGCTTGACGGCCTCTTCTATCATGTCGGGATCGACGTTGAGGCCGGAGCCTAATATGGACGCCATAATGGCGGGCTGCTGGGACGCCGGAGCGGAAACATAGAGCATGTTGGCGTAATGGGAGGCCTCCTCGTCCATGTCGTAATTGCTCATGGAACTGAGGACAGCGTTCATTTCAGCCCTTTTGCCGTCGCTGTCGGGAGGATTGATCGTCGCTATGTATTCGTCAAGCTGGCTTCTGTCGGTGGACATCAGAACAACGTTCGCGTATTCCCCGACTATTTCCAGCC
This sequence comes from bacterium, assembly GCA_017539325.1. GTDB lineage: Bacteria > Auribacterota > UBA3054 > UBA3054 > UBA3054 > UBA3054. The sequence continues at coordinate 601 of JAFYHD010000061.1, forward strand.
TTTCGTCAACGTTGGTGGAATTGAGCAAGATCCTGCGGCGAAGATCCTGCAGCTCGGCGCCGTACCAGTCCCCGCTGGTGTAGGGAAATCCGCTCTGCATTTTGATAAGGCCGCTGCGGGCTAAGGAAAGGTCGTCCCTTTCGCCTTCGTAATTGAGTCCGTTGATCAGCGCCTGGGCTTCCGGCGATTCGACGCAGTCAAGGATCTCGATCCAGGCAAGTTTTTCGCCTTCTGTCTCGGGCTTCATGAATTCTTCGGCCAGTTTCAGGGCCTTCGAATTGTTTTTGACGATGACATGATACTTTACGACCGCGCGGGCGATCTCCTGGCTGTAGGGGGCCAGAACTTCCATAACACCCACCGTGCTTTCGTTGCACATGGAGTCGTCGTAAACGGCGTAGCCTTTGAGCCAGCTTCTGCAGCGCCTCACGACTCTTTTGGCGACTTCCTTGTCGTCTGTGAAAGCCGTCAGTTCCTGCGCCACAGCCTTCGCTTTGGGAAAATCGCCCAATGTTCCGTAATAGACCATAAGCTCAAGGTACGGATACGGAGCGTCGGGCGCGCACTCTATCGCCTTTTTCAAATTCGCTTCTCGCTCAAGCGAGTTGGCCGACAAGCCAAGGGCGACGGCGAAGTAAAGGTCCGCGTTCTTCGGTTCCTTCTTCAGCCTTTCCGTTACGGTCGTCATTTCAAAGCAGGGGCGCCCGATGTATTTGGCGTAGTCGCTTCTGTAAACGAGACCGGTAACGGAGCCCAGCGAATCGCTGCTTATGCTTTTCGTAATGTTGGCTTGAGCGGTCTTTCCGTTCTTTGGAACTTTTTTAGCCGCGCGGGTATTGGTGTTGGTCCTGGCGGGGGCAACAGGTTTTTCCCCGCCTTCTTTTCGGCAGGCGCAAAGAGCGCAGAGCAAAACAATGGCAATAAATATGGCTTTCTTCATAGTTCCCATTCTACCACAGATGTGGTAAGAAAAAATCAAACCTTTACAGCCCTTAGAAAACGGTCTCTGCCGAAGTAATCCTTAAGTATCTCGGCGGACCCAAGGCCTAATCCCTTCGCCAATTCAAGCAAGGCTTGCGCGTGATACGGTCCGCACTCCCCAAAAAAGAGCCCGCCCTCTTTAAGATAGTCCTTTGCTTTCGGAAGGATAAGGCGGTAGCAGTCGAGCCCGTCCGGACCGGCGAACAGAGCGATCTTCGGTTCATATGCGGCGCCCTCATCTATATCCTCCATTTCCCCTACGTAAGGAGGATTGGTGACGATAAGATCGTAAGTTTCCCCTTCGGGAACTGCCTCGAACCAGGAGCCCAAACGAAAAGAGACCCTGGAATCAAGGCCGAGGTTTTTGGCGTTCTCTTTGGCGAGTTCCAAGGCGTTCTCGGAGATGTCGGTTGCCGTGAAGGTCCAACCTGGAAGCGCGCGAGCAAGCGATAAGGCGATCGCCCCGCTGCCGCAGCCGAGGTCAACTCCCCTGCCTTCGGGTTTCGCTTCCCTAAGGACGAGTTCCACCAGCTCTTCCGTTTCCGGGCGCGGCACAAGCACGTCCGGCGTTATCTTAAGCTCGATCTCGTGAAAAGGCTGGCTGCCGATTAGGTAAGCCAAAGGATAACCGGATCCCCTTTTTTTCAAAAGTTCGGCAATGTCTTCGCCGCTCTTTGCGGCGAATTCCCTAAGCCAAAGCTCTTCCCTTTCAGAAACCGTCATCTTAGAAGAGATCTGGGCTCATGAGGCTGAAGAAGTCCATGAACTTATCCCTCGGGATATAGAAGGACTTCTTGTAAACGTTGTCGTGATCCTTTTCGAGGTTGAAATCCACCTGCTCTATGATGTTGCCGTGGTACTGCAGATCTAGCCCCTGGCGGGAGACGATCGTGAAGTCCATGGGCGCGTAGGTGATCCTGAATTCGTTGGTCGTACCACCGCGCATCAAAACTTCCTCCTGGTGCCAGTTGTAGTCATGCGGTGGGAAGGATTCCATTAAAGTGCCAAAGCTCGCGAGCCTGCCCCTCGGGCAGATGGACAAGGTCATGTCGTGGTCGACGGGGGCGCCGTGGATAATTATCGTGCCCCTCGCCTCGACCAGGAAGGAACAAGACTCGCTTACGTCGAAGAGATCCTTGCTGGAATACCTCGGCGTTATGTAAAGGTCGCGGCGGTGGAAAAGAGGAATGCCGGGCTCGGGTTTCGCGCCGTCTTTCGGCACTTTGAGGATCGGCGTGACGTCCAGGTTGCAGTAGACCTCTATGCCCTCGTCCCGCATCTTGGCGTACTTCCACATACCCAGCTTCCTTTCCACGGCCATTCTCTGGCAGGAACGGTAGAAGGGCGGATTCTTCTTCAGTTCGCCCATGATGACGGCGTAGCCGCTTCTCAAAAGCAGCGGCCCCAGGTCCTGCGTCTTGTGGTAGTAGATGTAAGTCGAGCATTGGTTCGTCCCTTCCGGCGGCTCCGGGATATAAGCCATGAACTGCTTGACAGTATGGTTCTTGATCCAGGTCTCGACCTCGACCTCCATATCCTTGTATTCTTTCGACTTGATGTCGAAGTAAGCGGAGAGCGTCTTCAAGGATTCCTTGTCCTTGGAACCGATGATGGCGATCTCGGCTTCCCTTACGTCGACACGCCATTCGCCTTTGACGGAATGGAACCAGGGAAGGTCAACGCCCTCGCAGACCCATTCTTTCTCTTTGCGCAGAGGAACCTTGGCGATGATCTGCTCCACTTCCTCCGGGGCGGTGAAGTAGAAGTAGGCGCCGGCGCCCAAAAGCAGCAGGACAAGGATGAACAAAAATTTCTTCATGACTCAATTATAGCAAATAGCATTTTAATTATTGCCGTCTCGATTTCGGCGTTGATCTCCTTTAATGCTATTTCAATTTTAGTGTTGCAACGCACTTTTTAAGATTACCTCAATATGTAAATGCGTTATTTTATAAAGAGACTGGTTACGCCCGCCAGGCTTCCCTTGGTCTCGATTATCAAATCGGCCTCGGGGCAGAGTTTTTCTTCCACAGGGGAGCCGCAGCTTAAGATAACAACTTTCTGGCCTTTTTCCTTGGATTCTTTCACAAGCTTTTGCAATCTTTCTATCTCTTTCTGGTCAGGATTCGGAGTGGAATAATTGTAGATCATGACCGTTTTTTGATCGTCGCATAGTTTCGTGCCGTTGAACAGCTGGAACATGCGTTTTCTCGCGGCGAGCCAGAAGTTGCGTTGGAACCAACCGCCGTTGTAATCGACGAAGTCATTTAGAAGGCTCTTGTCCCCTTTCATGGTTATAGTTGCCTTGGACAGAGAATCGATCTCCTGCGGAGTCTTTTCCGGACCACAATAAGAAAAGGAAGAAAGCGTTACCATTTCTTTATTTTCCCGGCAGCGGTCCTTGAGCGTTTTTATCCTGCCATAAGACGCGATCAATTCGCCAAGCGGGTAACGGCCGTCCTCCACCGCGGCCTCTGCCTTATCGAGCAGATCGTCCCATTCCTTGAGAGAGGCAAGGGATTGGAACCTTTTTGTCACCATCGTGATATCGCAGCCGGCGATCCAGGATTCTATGACAGCCTCTTTCCAGTCGAAACTTTTCGAGATCGCGTCCATGTCCATGTCGTCGCTTATTATGACGCCCTCGAAGCCGAGTTCGTTTCTCAGAACGTCTTTCAAAATGGTCTTGGAAAGCGTGGCCGGGCGCAGGATCTTTTGGCCGTTGAGGCCAGTCAGGGTGTTCGTCTCTATGTTGGGGAACTGGATGTGCGAAGTCATCACGCAGTCGACGCCTTCGTCTATAGCCGCCTTGAAAGGCTTGAGCTCAAGACTTCTGAGATCATTAAGAGTCTTCTCGACTCTCGGCAGACCGGTGTGGGAATCGACCGCAGTGTCCCCGTGACCTGGGAAATGCTTGGCGCAGGAAAGCAGGCCGTGCTTTCTGAAGGATCTGATGAAAGCCTTTGCGCCCTTACTGACTGTTTGGGCGTCGTGCCCGAAGGAGCGAGTGTTGATGACGGGATTCTTTGGGTTGCTGTCGATGTCGCAGACCGGAGCGAAGTCAAGGTCGAATCCGGAGGCCAGGGTGAGGTCGGCCAGCTCACCGGCCATGTTCTCTATGTAGGCGTCGTCCATTCCTCCCAGAGCCGCGGCGGAGGGGAAATGCGGGCCGAAGGTGAGGCGCTCCACTCTTCCCCCTTCCTCGTCTACGGTCAGGAGCGGATCGTACCAGCCGTTTGCCCTGGCCTCGGCGCGGATATCGGCGGTTAGTTTTCGGACTTGAGGACCGTCCTGGCAGCTTTCCGCGAAAAGTATAACGGCGCCCGGACGCAGGGCGTTGAGCGCTTCCGCGATCTCCTCGTCCAGGGCTTTTACGGTGAAGGTCACGGACTCGTTTGAGACGATGGCGTCGGAGGTCCAGTAGCGCAGGTCGACGCAAAGCTTCTGCCGGAGAATCTCCCTTACAGGCACAGGAAGCGACTGTTCGCCTGCTTTATTGGCAGGCGCGGCGCAGGATAGGAGCGAAAGCAGAGCTACTGCGGCGAGGAACGCTGTAAGGAAAAAGCG
>JAFYHD010000062.1 GCA_017539325.1 bacterium
AAAGAACTTGATCTTGATTTCTTCCAGTTTCTGCTTATACTCGGCGCGCGCGGCCTCTTCTTTTTCGATTTGACTCTCCGCGAAGGCGAAACCCGCGGCGAAAACAAGCGCGAAAAGCAGGGCGATGGGCTTGAGGGAGTTTTTCATAATGAGCTCCATATTTTATCTAGTTGGTTCATTTTAGCATATTTTTGTCCTACCGTCATGCCTTTTCGCTTCTCTTATTTGCTATAATTGTCTGTTAGGAGTAAATATTATGTCCGAAAAGAAAAACGAGAAATTGTGGGGCGGCCGGTTCCAGGACGCGGCCGATCCTTTGATGGAAGCTTTCACGCAGTCCGTCTCTTACGACCAGCTTTTGGCTAATTTCGACATAGCCGGCTCGAAAGCGCACGCTTCTATGCTGAGGGCCGTCGGCCTTTTGAGCGAGGAAGAGTTCGCGGCGATCGACAAGGGCCTCGACTCGATCGGAGAGAAGATCGGGAAAGGCGAGTTCACGTTCGATCCGAAAAAGGAAGACGTGCACATGAACATAGAGTCAGCCTTGAAAGAGCTGATCGGGACGCCGGCCGGGAAACTGCACACGGGCAGGAGCCGGAACGACCAGATCGCGCTGGACGAGCGGCTGTACCTTTGCTACGCCATCTCCTGCATGCAGGTCTACATCAGGAATCTGCAGAGCGCTTTGGTCTTGCTGGCGGATAAGAATTCCGACGTCATTATACCGGGCTTCACGCACATGCAGTACGCCATGCCGGTCTTGGCCGCGCATCACCTTCTCGCTTACGTCGAGATGCTGGACAGGGACTTCGGGCGCTTCGGCGACCAGTTCGGAAGGATCTTGAGGAGCATGCCTCTGGGCGCCGGCGCCCTGGCGGGCAGCGGGCTTCCGCTGGACAGGGAGCTGGTGGCTGAGAAGCTGGGCTTCCATTCTGTTGCGCACAACTCGATGGACGCCGTGGGCGACAGGGACTGCCTCTTGGAGTTCCTCAGCGCCTGCTCCATTTGCGTCATGCATCTTTCCAGGATGGCCGAGGATCTGATCCTCTGGATGTCGCAGCCCTTCTCCTTCATCGACATCGCCGACCGCTTCTGCACGGGAAGCTCGCTTATGCCGCAGAAAAAGAATCCCGACATCTTGGAGATCGTGAGAGGCAAGACCGGGCGCGTTTACGGCGACCTCGTGGCGCTTTTGACCGTGACGAAAGGCCTGCCGATGTCCTACGACCGCGACCTGCAGGAAGACAAGGAGCCCGTCTTCGACGCGGCGGAAACGCTTTTCTCCTCTTTGCAGATCCTGACGGCCATGCTGCCGACCGTGACGTTCAAGCGCGACAATTGCGCTTCCGCGGTGAAGGATTCCTTCCTTCTGGCCACGGACTGGACAGACTATCTGGTCAGAAAAGGCATGCCGTTTAGGGAAGCGCACGGCTGCGTCGGCCAGGCGGTGGCTTTGGCCGTGAACAAAGGCTGCGGGCTTACGGATCTGGACGCTGAAGAATTGTTGAGGATCTCTCCCCTGATGGACGAGGGCATATTGGGAATAAATTCCGCCCTGCATTCCGTGGAAGCGAAAAAGACTCTTGGCAGCACCAATCCCGGAATGGTCAAGAAAGAGATCGAGGAATGGAAGAAGTTCCTTGCCGAGGAACAGAAGAGATACACTACCGGCAGTGAAAATTAATCGATATGCAATCAAATCTTACTCCCAGAGCCCAGCAGGCTATCAGAAACGCCAAGAAAGAAGCGATCTTTTACAACGATTGCTTCGTGGCGCCTGAGCATTTGCTCCTTGGGCTCCTTATAATACCCGGCGGCCCCACCGGCGAATTCTTAAGCTCCTTCGGAGTTACCGAAGAGGCTTTGCGCAGAGCCGTGGAAGGCAAATACGCCGGCAGCGACGATGAGAAAGTCATCGGCGAACCAGTCTTCTCCCAGGCGGCCCGCGACGCGCTTACTTACGCCGGGGTCTACGCCAAGAATCACGGTCATCGCCAGATCTACGATATGCACATTCTTCTGGGCCTTCTGCACGAGGGCTCTTCGCTGGCCTGGGAATACCTGGACAGCGCCGG
>JAFYHD010000063.1 GCA_017539325.1 bacterium
AGAGGCCGATGAGTCCGCCCGAGGCCGCTTCCGGGCTTACGTGCCCTATGCAGGCGCCTCTCGTGCCGCCGGAGAAGCGGCCGTCGGTTATCAAAGCCACTTTGTCGCCCAGACCCTGGCCCATGATGTAAGAGGTGGGGGCGAGCATTTCCTGCATGCCGGGGCCTCCCTTGGGGCCTTCGTAGCGGATGACGACGACGTCTCCGGGTTTCACCTTGCCCCCTAGGATGCCTTCGCAGGCTTCTTCCTGGGATTCGAAGATGACGGCCGGTCCGCGGTGCGTCATCATTTTCGGATCGACGCCCACGGATTTGACGACGGCGCCTTCGGGGGCGAGGTTGCCCCAGAGGACGGTGAGCCCTCCTCTTTTCGCGTAAGCGTTGGAGAGTTCCCTGATGCAGGCTTTGTCTTTGCTTTCCTTGCCTTTTATGTTTTCGCCCAAGGTCTTTCCTGTGACGGTCGGGCAGTCGAGGTTGAGTGAGCCTTCGATCTTGCTGATCTCGCAAAGAATGGCGGAGACGCCGCCCGCCGCTTCCACGTCTTCCATGTGGTAGGAGCAGGAGGGGGAGACTTTGCAGATGGTGGGCACGCGTTTAGAAACTTCGTCGATGCGCTTAAGGTCGAAGCCTAAGCCGGCTTCCTTGGTGATGGCGAGCGAGTGCAGGATGGTGTTGGAGGAGCCGCCCATGGCCATGTCGAGCGTCAGGGCGTTCTCAAGCGAAGCGTCGGTGATGATGTCTTTGGGCTTGAGGCCTTCCTTGACCATTTCCACTATGCGGCGCCCGGCGGCCTTCCAAAGCTCTTTCCTTGCGGGATAAACGGCGGGGATGGAGCCGTTGCCAGGAAGCGCGATGCCAAGGGCTTCGCAAAGGCAGTTCATGGAGTTGGCGGTGAACATGCCGGAGCAGGAGCCGACGCCCGGGCAGGATTCGCATTCGACTTCCTCGAGCTGCGCGTCGTTAATGATGTTCTGGCTGCGGGCGCCGACGGCCTCGAAGATGCTGATGAGGTCGAGGGCTTTCTTGCCGTCCTTGCTGTGGCCGGCCAGCATGGGGCCTCCGGAAGCGAAGATGGTCGGGATGTTGACTCTCAGGATGCCCATAAGCATGCCTGGAACGATCTTGTCACAGTTGGGAATGCAGACCACGCCGTCGAAGCAGTGCGCTCTCAGCATCGTCTCGACGGAGTCGGCGATGATCTCCCTGGAGGGCAGCGAGTATTTCATGCCTTCGTGTCCCATGGCGATGCCGTCGCAGACGCCGATGGTGTTGAACTCGAAGGGGACGCCGCCGGCTTCTTTGATGGCTTCCTTTATAATTCTGCCGACTTCCTGAAGATGGGCGTGTCCTGGGATGATGCCGACGTAAGAGTTGCAGACGGCGATGAAGGGCTTTTTCAGATCCTCGCGGCTGACGCCGCAGGCGTTGAAGAGCGCGCGGTGCGGGGCGCGTTCCAGACCGACTTTCACAGAATCGCTTCTCATAATTTTTCCTGGATGGGTTGATTTTAAAGTCTGATTAAGGGAAATTTTACCATAAATCACCCCGCTCCTTTTGACTATGCTTCTGTTCGTTGAATAAAAAAGCTGATTATTGTAAAATTTATAGGTTAACAGTGTAATTTTTGAAGCATGAAACGATATTTTGGACATACATCCGCCCCGAGGGGCGTGGCGCTCTTGATGGTTCTGACGGTCCTTACCGTCCTCTCTATACTTTCCGCTACTTTCGCGACTTTCATCGGCTTGGAAAGCCAGTCCGGCGCCATCTCTGTCGGACAGACGCAGTCGGACATGCTCGCTCAGTCCGCCCTGCAGCACGCTTACGGCCTTTTGAGGGAAGACTATTACAATTCCTCGGCCTACGACGATTACAGCGAATCCTGGGCCCAGACCTTCAAGCCTAAAAAGGGCGATCAGGCCGTCGATATGGACGGCACCCACGGGGATAAAACTCACCTTGCGCGCTGGATCTACGTCAGGGACGCCAACGACAGGATAATCGGCCGCTACGCCGTCATGGTGGAGGACGAGCTCGCGAAGATCAACGTCAACACCGCCACTGCCCTTTCCAAAAAAGAGCAGAACGAGGGCTTCGGCACTTTCGAGGTGATGCTGACCGGGGAGAACGGGAAAGCCGGATTGCCGATCTCTCCCGAGGCCGGCAAAAACATCCTTATGTACCGCTACGGCCGAGACCAGAAGCCCGGCCAGGCGAACGTGGACGACAACCTGAACGCCTCCCAGTATTCCTCGGACGAGATCGACAACAACGCCAACCTTCTCGTGGACGAAAGGGACGAGGGTGTCGACGAGCCGGAAGAATACAATCCCGACCATCTGGTCTGGGACGACAAGGCTTTCCTTAACATGAGGGAAGTCATCTCGCTCATCGCACCCAACAAGCAGAATCTCAGCCTTTCGCTTGAGAACGCTATCAAGCACTACGCGACCATCACCTCCCGTTCCCAGGAAAGCTACTTCGACGAGACTTCCGGGAAAGTTTTCCGCCAGCTGAACATCAACAACTCCGACATGAAGCAGCTGAGAAGGGTGATGCGAAACGCCAATTTGGAATACAATTTCGAGAACTCTTCGACGGCCTTGCGTGATCTGGTCGTCAATATGGCGGACTACACCGACGAGAACCACGTTTTGTCCACCATCGAGAGCACGTACGGCATCGAGGCCGTCTGCTTCAACGAGATCATGGCGCACGACGGCAGCTGGATCGTGGAGACGGACCACCAGGGCTACGGCAGGAAAGCCGAGAACAGCTACCACGTGATGTTCGCAAACCGCATTTACTCCGGCAACTGGGACTACGACCGCACGGAGTTCATCTCCGGCTCCATGCGCACATACTGGCGCATAAAGGATGTCAGGACGTCCGGGAACAGGGCGGAAATAAAACTTGACAATCCCATGTACACGAGCGGCGACTACAACACCTTCATGAAAGCGGAGGTCGACGGCTGGCTGAAGGACCAGTGGAAGAACGCCACGTGCATTATCCATCACGTGACAGGGCAAAGGTCCGCCGTGAGCAAGGGATTTGAGATCGAAGGCAACTCCGCCGGCAATTCCAAGAGCATAACCATAAGGGTGTCGGGCGGTCTGGAATCGTTTTTGGACGGCGTCAAGACCAACACCGCCAACGACAGGATAAGCATCTGGTCGCACTGGATGTGCTCCGCGGCTGTCTGGACCGACCGCAAGGAGCAGACGGGCCTTTTCTACACCAGGCCGAACACCCCGAAGCAGGAAAAATTCTACTACCTCATCTACAGCGCCAACCAGGCTTTCAAAAACAACTGGTGCGGTTTCAAGCGCTCCGACCTGAGGGAAATGGACATGGACGGAATTCCTTCCAAGTATTCTGTCACGCAGGAGGACAAGGATAAACGCGGCAACTACCTGCTGCGCTACAAGTACAAGGACGGCAAGCCCCAGAAACCGAATCACAACGGCTTCCTTTCGCTTTATTTGACCTCCTCCAGAAGGTGCAAGAAGTCCGGCGCGAACCAGTCCGGCAAAAACGTCAACAGCAGCGACGCGCTCTACTTTTTCCGCCCCGACATTGTCGAGCTCATCAACATCAGCTCCGCCCCGATCTCCTTGCGGAACTGGTCGGTCGTGGTAAACACCGGCGTGGAGTCGTACGACCTTGCGCGGATAGACAAGGCCGAGCATTACAGCAAGGCTTACGGCGGCTATTACGACGATCCCAACCCCCTGATCGCTCCCGGCGGCTATTTCTACCTCACTTCCAACAAGCAGATCTTCGACATCGAATACTGCAAAGGAACGGGCGGCTACGGCCACAACAAGGAGAACGAGATCCCGGTCTTTGAGCTTCCCGCGGACGACTGGGGCATCCTGTACGACGTGACAAAAGTTTCCGGCTACAATTACGGGCACAGCTACATTACCGTGACGGGCGCCGACTGGAAGAAGGACCAGCTTAAGGGCGAGATCATCGAGTTCGTCTCCACGCGTCACCCCAGAGGCGGCTACGACGCGCCGAACGGCATGTTCAAATACGTTTACAACAACACTTCGCACGTCATCGACATCGGCGTGGGCGACGCTGTCAACAGCGGTTTGGAAGCCGGCGACCAGATCCGCGTGAGGGGCCTGCCGCGCCAGGGCGGTTTCGTCTCCTTCACCTTGAAAAACGAATACGGCCAGATCGCCGCCCGCACGACGGAATACGGAAGCCTTACCAAGGACGAGATCGGTTTCTCAACGGAAAAATC
>JAFYHD010000064.1 GCA_017539325.1 bacterium
ACGATCCGCTGATCGCTCCCCTTTACAGCGAAGAGGAAGCCGAAGCGTCTTTGCAGTACTTCGTCCCCCACCATTACCACGAGCGCGTGCAGCTCACCGAAGACATCGGCGTGACTTTTTTGGAAGCCGGGCACATCCTGGGCTCCGCCTCCCATATCTTCGACATAAAAGAAGGCAGAAGAAAAATTAAGGTCGGCTACGCCCTGGATCTGGGCAGGAAGAATCTGCCGATAATAAGGGACCCCGAGCAGCTCACGGACATCGACGCGCTGGTCATGGAAGCCACCTACGGCAACCGCTACCACAAGGACATCAACCAGGCGGAAGACCTCCTCGCCGGCGTCATCAACAGGACGTACAAAAGAGGCGGCAAGATAATAATCCCCGCCTTCGCCCTGGAAAGAGCCCAGGAGATCGTTTACACGCTGATGAAAATGTACGACTCGAAGCTCACCCCGATGCTTCCCATCTACATCGACAGCCCCTTAGCCTGCGAAGTTTCCAAAGTCTTCGGCAAACATCCCGAGACCTACGACCAAGCGACGCTGGAACTCGCCAAGAGCAGAACCAGAATGTACATGCGGGAATTCGTCCATCTTATCAGCACCGTCGAGGAATCGAAAGCCTTAAACGACGATCCCTCCTCCATGATCATCATTTCCGCTTCCGGCATGTGCGAAAGCGGAAGGATACTGCATCACCTTAAAAACAATGTCGAGGATCCTAGGAACGCCGTGGTGATAGTGGGCTACCAGGCCGAAAACACCCTGGGCCGCCGCATCGTCGACAGGGCTAAAGAGATCAAGATCTTCGGGCAGTACTACAGAATGAACGCGGAAAGAGTCGTTTTGAACACTTTTTCAGGCCACGCGGACAAAGGCGATCTTCTAGACTTCGTCTCCCACGTCGGCGACCGCTGCAAGACCTTCGTCCTTGTCCACGGTGAACGGCAATCCATCATGGACCTTGCGGAAAACATCCGCGCCCTGCGCCCCGACGCCAGAGTCCTAACACCCGAACGCTTCGACACGATCTCAATTTAAGATATCAAGGATTTTTTATGAGCGAAAACTGCAACCACGATTGTTCAAGCTGCGGAGAATCCTGCTCCTCGCGCAAACAGGATCCCAACGATTTCAGAGCCCCCGCCAATCCCGGCTCCAACGTTAAGAAAGTGATAGCCATCATGAGCGGCAAAGGCGGCGTGGGAAAATCCCTCGTCACAAGCATGCTGGCGGTCTTGGCCCAGCGCCGCGGCGACAAGACCGCGATCCTTGACGCCGACATAACCGGCCCCTCCATTCCGAAGATGTTCGGCCTAAAGGAAAAGGCGGAAGCCATAGAAGGCGGCATGCTGCCTGTCGCTTCCAAATTGGGCACGCAGATAATGTCCCTGAACCTCCTGATGGAAAAAGAGGAAGACCCGGTGGTCTGGCGCGGGCCCGTCGTGGCCGGCGTCGTCAAGCAGTTCTGGTCAGACGTGATCTGGGGCGACATCGACTATATGTTCGTTGACATGCCTCCGGGAACGGGAGACGTTCCCCTAACCGTCTTCCAGTCCCTTCCCATCGACGGCATCATCATCGTCACTTCCCCGCAGGAACTCGTTTCCATGATCGTCAGCAAGGCCGTGAACATGGCCAAGCTGATGAAGATCCCCGTCCTCGGCATCGTGGAGAACATGAGCTACGCCGTCTGCCCGGACTGCGGCAAGATCATCACCATCTTCGGCAAGAGCCAGCTTCCGGAAGTCGCCAAGCACTGGGAGCTCCCGATCCTTGGAAAGATCCCCATGAACATCAAGCTCGCCGCCGCCTGCGACAAGGGAACCATTGAGCTCTTCGACGGCGACTGGCTTGACCAAGCCATGGAAAAATTATGAAAAGCAAAGTCTTGTCTTTAGTTTTGCTTTTGGTTCTTTCCGCCGCGGCGGAAGAAGCGAAATTTGAAGACAAGCGCCCGGCGGCCGAGAAGCGCTGCTTTCGCAGTGAGGCTGTGGAAAAGCAGATCGTTGACTTGAAAGATAAGCTCACGGCCGTCGATCCCAAGCTCTATTGGATGTTCGCCAACTGTTTCCCCAATACGCTGGACACAACAGTTAGGTACAGCAAGAAAGATGGCGACGACGACACCTTCGTCATCACCGGCGACATCGACGCCATGTGGCTCAGGGACAGCGCCGCCCAGGTCTGGCCGTACCTGCGCTATGTGGGTATGGACGAGCCTCTGCGCCGCCTTATCAGAGGCGTCATCCGCCGCCAGTTCTCATGCATTCTGATCGACCCTTACGCCAACGCCTTCAACGATGGACCAAAAGGGAGTCATTGGCAGAGCGACGAGACTGAGATGAAACCGGAGCTTCACGAACGCAAGTACGAGATAGACTCACTTTGTTATCCTGTCAGATTGGCCTACGCTTACTGGAAGAAGACAGGAGACGCTACTATCTTCGACGAGAAGTGGCTCAAGGCCGTGCGCTCCATTATTAGTGTCTTCAAAGACCAGCAGAACTGGAACGGCTTTAAGAACGGCTACCATTTCCGCCGCGAAACGGCCGCCTATCACGACACGAGAAGCAACGGCGGCTACGGCCATCCCGGAAAAGCCTGCGGACTCATCGCCAGCGCCTTCCGTCCCTCGGACGACAGCACTATCTTCCCCTACCTCATCCCCAGCAATTTCTTCGCCGTCAGCATTCTCAAAAAAGCCGCCGAGATATTGCGCACTGTAAACAAAGAGGAAGACTTGGCGAAAGAATGCGAGCAGTTGGCCGAGCAGGTGGATTCCGCCATAAAAAAATACGCCGTAGCGGAGCATCCGAAATACGGCAAGATCTACGCCTTCGAAGTGGACGGCTTCGGAGGTGTGCTTCTGATGGACGATTCCAACGCGCCTTCTCTCTTGAGTCTCCCCTACCTCACCGACGTTAAATCAGACGATCCCATTTACCAGAACACCAGGAAATTCGTCTGGAGCGAGGACGATCCCTACTTCTTCAAAGGCAAAGCCGGCGAAGGCATCGGAGGGCCGCACTGCGGCCTCGACAGACCCTGGCCCATGAGCGTCATCATGAAAGGCCTCACGACAAACGACCGCGCCGAGAAGGAATGGTGCGTGAAGCAGATCCTTAATACCGACGGCGGCACGGGCTTCATCCACGAGTCATTCAACAAGAACAACGCCAAGGATTATTCCCGCTCCTGGTTCGCCTGGGCCAACACCCTCTTCGGCGAACTGATAATCGAAATGTACGTTGAATAAAAAGCATTATTACAAAAAGGAATATTGCTTTTCGCCATTTTCAGCTGTCGCAAAATTTGCGACAACTGATTTTTTATTTGAAGACATTTTTCTTACAAATTATTACAAAAATTAATAGAAACCGCATGAATACTTGCTTTCCTTGCAATTATTAAATATCATGCGGTAATAATGAGTATAAAACTTGAAATCACAAATTGTGATTTCAAGTTTTACTTCACACTAACATAAACGAAAACTTGAGGTCGCAATTTGCGACCTCAAGAGAGACGTAACATTTTAAATCATTGAAATAAAACCGCTTCGGTGAAGTCGCAATTTGCTACTTCACGGGAGGAAGAAAAACATGATGAAAAATGAAGAAAAATACCCTATTGTTATTCACCAGGTTGATATAAGTCAACTTATCTATACCATTAGAGATAAGCAAGTAATGCTCGATTATGATCTAGCGTCTTTGTATGGATACAAAGCCAAGCGACTCAACGAACAAGTTAAGCGTAATATTGCGCGATTTCCTGACGATTTTATGTTCCAACTAACGCAAAATGAAGTAGTTTCCGTGAGGTCGCAATTTGCGACTTCACCAAATCTAAATTTCGGTACAGAGAAATGGGGTGGCCGAAGAACTCCCCCATTTGCCTTTACCGAACAGGGAATCTATATGCTGGCGACGATTCTAAAAGGTGAAGTAGCGGAGCAGCAGAGCATTTTTATTATGAGAGCGTTTCGGGAGATGAGACACTATATCCAGCAGAATAAACAATTCGTAACCAAGAATGAATGGAATCTTCTAAGGGACACAATAGATGAAGATTCTCGTAAATTAAGCGTATGGAAAGGGAAGACAGATAGCAGAATAAAGGCGATAAACGACAGCATAAAGAAGATCAATGAGAATTTTATTCTGGAAACGGAAATTAAAAATTTTGTCATATACAAAGGACAAAAATTAGAATCAGACATGGCATACATAGATATATACAAGCAAGCGGAAAAAAGCATATACGTCATAGACGACTACGTCAATATAAAAACTCTTCATCTCCTCTCACACAAGAAGACTGGGGTACAAGTTATTTTGTTTTCTGAAAACGGCTTTGGGCGCAGCAAAGATTTTTTGACATCATCAGAAGTCGACGATTTTAACAAGGAGTACCCCACAATACTCATAAAAACAAATCCGGATTGCCATGACAGATTTATTATTTTAGACTACCGAACCGAACGCGAAAAAGTTTTTCACTGCGGGGCGTCAAGCAAGGACGCCGGAAATAAAGTCTGTGCTATAAATGCCATTGAAAGCACAGGTTTGTTACATCCTGTCATCGATAAACTGCTTTTAAATCAAGATAAAAGTTTATAAAAAATAAAAAAGCCGCTCAAGGAGCGGCTTTTTTATTTACAGATTGTTTTTCAAAATGATAATTTAATCATTGTTGAGGTAGAGTTTCGGCCAGAGCTTGAACATTCCGAATCCGCAGGCCGCTACCAGAACGAGGAGGCAGGTGGCCGGAACGGGTTTGCCGTAGATATAGAAGCCCGTCGAGAAGAGCAGGCTGTACACAAGGATCGTGCCCATGATCATGCACAGGATGCCCTGGGGAATGGTGTTCGGGACGGCGTACTTGTCGATCTGGTCGCCTTCCTCGTTGGCTTCCCTGATGACTTTGTCCCAACCGGGGCCGCCGGGGCAGATGTGGCGGTAGAAGGATCTAAGCGTCTTGGTGTCGGTCGCGGGAGCGACGTAAGCCAGTATGACCCAGACGAAGGTCGTCACGGCCACGTTGACAAGATACGGCAGGAAAGTGTACTCCTTGAAGAGCTCGGGTTCCCAGAAGACGAAAGTCGTGGAGATGATGAAGGAGAGCGTCATGGCCGCGATCTCGCACCAGGCGTTGATACGCCACCAGAACCAACGAAGGATGAAGACCAAGCCGGTGCCGGCGCCGAAGCCCACCAAGATCTTGAAGGCGAAGGTCGCGCTCTTAAGATAGAGGGAAAGCACGCAGGCCAGAACCATCAGGATGACGGTGGCTACGCGGCCGACCAGGACCATTTCCTTTTCGCTGGCCTCCGGTCTCGCGAAGCGTTTCCAGAAGTCGTAGGTGATATACGAGGAGCCCCAGTTCAGGTGAGTGGAAATGGTGGAAATGTAAGCGGACATCAAGGAAGCTACGACGATGCCCTTAAGGCCGTGCGGCAGCATGGTCAGCATCGCGGAGTAAGCCAGGTCGTGGCCGGGCATGGTGTGCGGGAAGGCCGCTTTCAAAGAATCCAGCGTCGGGAAAAGGACCAGGGAGGCCAGCGCGACGAGCAGCCAGGGCCAGGGACGCAGGGCGTAGTGCGCGATGTCGAAGAAGAGCGTGGAGCCCGTGGCGTGCGCTTCGTTCTTGGCCGCCAGGACGCGCTGAGTAAGATATCCGCCGCCGCCCGGTTCCGCGCCAGGATACCAGGCGCTCCACCACTGCACCAGAACGGGCATGAGAAGCAGGGTGATGAGGAGGTTCAGAGCTTCCTTGTTGAAGCCGACGCCCGGAGTGTAAATATCGAAGGAGGGCAGAATGTCCATCTTCGACTGGACCAGCGGATTGTTAAGCACGGTGTCCAAGCCGCCGGCGCGGTTGATGGAAACGACAGCCGCCGCGACGGAGCCGACCATAGCGACGATGAAGAGTAGGCAGTCTGTGATCAAAACGCTCTTAAGGCCGCCCAGCACGGAGAAGATCGTCGTGATGGCCGCGGCGTAGATGACGGTCTCCCAGGGCTTCAGTCCCAGCATGACGCCGCCGATCTTGATGGCGGCCATGGAAACGGTGGCCATGACGATGATGTTGAAGAGGAAGCCCAAGTAGACGGCGCGGAAGCCTCTCAGGAAGGCCGCGCTTTTGCCGCTGTAGCGGAGCTCATAGAAACCCAGATCGGTTACCACGCCGGAACGACGCCAGAGCTTGGAGTAGATGAAGGTCGTGAGCATGCCTGTCATCAGGAAGGCCCACCAGCTCCAGTTCTGGGCCACGCCGCCCTGCCTGACCATGTCGGTCACGAGGTTCGGAGTGTCGGTAGAGAAGGTCGTGGCGACCATGGAGAAGCCCAGGAGCCACCAGGGCATGGAACGGCCGGAAAGGAAGAAGTCCTCAGATGATTCGCCGGCCTTTTTGGAAACGATGATGCCCACGACAAGCGTGAAGACCAGGAAGCCTATGATGATCCCCCAGTCAAGGGCGTTCACGGGAATGAATTCGTAACCCATATTTTCCTTAAAGTTGGTTGTTATTTATGCAGTGTCAATATTAGCAAAAGCTTCTTTATCGGTCAAATCTGAGGACAGAAGTAAATTATCGCTCCAAGTATCAATCTTGAGATCATTCCGGCGGCCGTGTCGTCGAGCATTATCCCCCACGCTCCGGGGAGATTTTGGAGCTTATTGATGGGCCAGGGCTTCAAAATGTCGAAGAAACGGTTGAGAAACAATCCGATGATAGCCGTCCAAAGGCTGAAATGAACGCCCAGAAAGGTCAAAAAGGCCGCTGCCGTCTCGTCGATGATAACTGAGCCGGGGTCGTGCTTACCAAGGTCTTTTTCGGCCTTTCCGCAAAAAATCAGGCCGAGCAGGAAAAAGACCGCGGCTAGGAGAGCCTGAAGGACTAATGGATGCTTAGTCAGAGTCGTGGCGTACCAGAGAAGAAGGCCCCAAATCGTGCCCACGGTGCCCGGCATGATGGGGAAAAAACCGGTGAAGCCCATCGTAGAGACAAAGACCGCCAAAGTCTTCTTTTGCTCAGACATTCTCCAGGTAGAAGTGTTTGTATTTTATGAGGTAATATATGCCGGAAATTATCGTCAAAATGGAAACGAACCAGAAAAGGAGATGCGCGCCGAGCCTGAAATAATCCATGAAGGGGCCGGTCAGTTTGAGATCGTAATACAGGATGTAATAGATGAGCGTCGTGACTATCGCAATCATCTGCCAGGCCGTTTTGTGCTTGCCGATGGCATGGGCGCCCAGGACCGCTCCCCTGCTCAATCCCGCCATCCTCAGCCCCGTGACGACGAGGTCCCTGCCAACGATGGCAACGACCATCCAGGGCGCCACCACATGGTTGATGTAATAGAGAGCCGCGAAACAGATGAGGACGGAGCAGACCAGGATCTTGTCCGCCAGAGGATCCATCAGTTTGCCGAAATCAGTCACAAGCCCGTATTTCCTGGCGATGTGGCCGTCCAGCCAGTCGGTGACGGAAGCCAGGGCGAAAAGGCCGAGCGCGATGGACTTGGAATAAGGGAAAATTATGAGAAGGCAGGGCATGATGGCCAAGGGCATGGCGAGCCTTGCCAGGGTAAGCTTGTTGGGAAGATTCATACCAGCCCCTCCAGGACCGCCGTCCCGGTGACGTCGTAGCTGGCGGCGCCGGTGATCTTGACGGGAATGATGGAGCCGACGGGGATCTTTTTGGCGTTTCTTATGGTGACTTCGTTGTCAACGTCGGGGGCGTCCGCCATCCTTCTGCCGAAGCCGCGGTCCTTTTCCTTTCTGTCTATGATCACGGGAATAGTCTTGCCGATATAGCTCCTGTTCTTCTTCAGAGAGATCTCTTTCTGGGCGCGCATCAAAATGTCCGCTCTCCCCTCTTTCACTTCCTGAGGAATGTCATCGCCTAATGGAAAGGCCGGAGTCGCTTCCTCAAGGGAGTAAGCGAAAACGCCCAGATGATGGAAAAGGCCTTTCTTTACGAAAGCTTCCAGCTCCTCGAAAGCCTCTTTCGTTTCGCCCGGGAAGCCCGTAATGAAAGTCGTCCTCAGCGTCGCGTCCGGGATCTTGTTCAGGATCTTGTCGAGCAGTTTTTCCGTAAAAGCGTGTGTCGGCCGGCGCATAGCCTTAAGCACGTCCTCATTGACGTGTTGCAGAGGCAGGTCGATGTATTTGCAGATCTTCTCCTCATTCGCTATGACGTCGATGAGTTCGTCGCTCATGGTGGCGGGATAAAGGTACTGCAGCCTGATCCAGTAGAGGTCGTCGATCTCGCAGAGTTTTTCCAAAAGTTTCGGAAGCTTCTTGTAAGCGGAAGTGTCCTGGGCGATGACGTTCAGCTCGACGACGCCCTCCGCGGCCATTTCCTCAGCTTCCTCAATGAGCGCTTCCATCGGCTCCTCCGCCATAGGCCCCCTCAGTCTCGGGATCGAACAGAAAGCGCACTTGTGGTCGCAGCCGTCGGCGATCCTAAGAAAGCCGTAATGCGGCGGGGTGATCCTGATCCTCGGGCCGTAAGGAATATCGACGGTCTTCTTCGTCTTGAAAAGCTTGCCTACGACTTCGGAAATAGCGGCTTCGCTGGCGACGGGAAGCCAGGCGTCGACTTCCATCTGCCTTCCCTTCAGTATCTGGGCGCCGTAGTAATTGACTAAGCAGCCCGTAACGATGAGCTTTTGATCGGCGCGCTTCTGGCTGACCAATTCGATGATGACGGCCGAAGCCTCGTCCCTGGCTTCCGCGATGAAAGCGCAGGTGTTGACAAGCATGAGGTCGGCTTCTTCCGGGGTGGCGCAGATCTCGCTGCCTTCCTGAAGAAGCGAGCCGAGCATTCTCTCGGTATCGACCTGGTTTTTCGCGCAGCCGAGGCTCACCACATAGATCTTCATGTCAGTCGACCTCGGGGAGTTTCTCGGAGAAGTTCAGTTCCTGCTTCACGCTGCGGATGATCTGGAGCTCCCTGCTGACGGCGTCGCCCCTGGCGTCCACAGTCTTCTGCTCTTTTATGGCAGCTTCCTTGGCTTTCTTTTCCTGGCGCGCGTGGCCGGTGATCTTGACGAGCGCCACTATGACGCCAAGGATGACCAGGGCGAAGACGAACCAGTGCCGCGGCATGATGTCGCCTTCCTCGGCTTTCTGCGCCCTCTCCTTGTTCTTCCGCATGATCTTTTCGGAAGCCGGCACGGAGCTGGAAGGGAAAGCGGAATACTGCTTCGAAACGGACTGGAAGCGCTCGGCGAGCTGTCCGCCGTCCAGTCCCAGGTAATTGCCGTATTTCTTGATGTAGTTCTTGGTGTAGATGGCGACCGGCATATGCTCGTAGTCGTCCCTTTCCAGAGCTTCAAGGTAAGAAACCTTGATATGGATATTGTCGGAGATCTCGAGAAGCGTCAGCTTCTTCTCTTCCCTGGCGGCCTTCAGCTGCTCCCCTATTCCGGGAGGCATCACGGTCTGCATTTCTTCATTAACGTTGTGATCACTCATCTTCTTCCACTATCTCTTCTTCATTGTTTTCATCGAACATTTCCGTCTGCTCTCCCTCTTCGTAGCCTATTCCGTCCTCAGGCGGCCAGCTCTCCACAAGGATGTCTCTCGGCTTGGAACCGTTCCTGGGGCCGACGACTTTCAGCTTCTCCATCGTGTCGATCATGCGGGCGGCCCTCGCGTAACCTACCGACAGTACGCGCTGCAAGTAGGAGGCGCTGGCGTTGCCTGAAGAGAGGACATACTGGATCGCTTCGTCGAGCTTGGGATCGTAATCGATCTCGCCGTCCATAATGTCGTCCTCTTTGCCTTCCATGAAGTCGACGTAAGAAGGTTCCCTCTGTTCCCTGACGAAATCGGTCACGCGCTTCACTTCGTCTTCGGAGACGAAGGCGCCCTGGATGCGCAGAGTTCTGTTGTAGGTCTGGGATCTCACCAGCATGTCGCCCATGCCGAGAAGCTTCTCGCTGCCCATCTCGTCAAGGATCACGCGGGAGTCGATGCCAGAGGTCGTCTTGAAGGCGATGCGGGCGGGAATGTTGGCCTTTATCGTACCGGTGATGACGTTGGTCGAAGGACGCTGCGTAGCAAGTACCATATGTATGCCGGCGGCTCTGGCCAGCTGGGCCAGGCGCTGGATCTTCTTTTCGATGTTGTCGCCCTGCGTCAGCATAAGGTCGGCCAATTCGTCGACCACCAGCACGATGTAAGGCAAGAAATTGGGAACGTCGTATTCCTGGTTGCCGTGCTGGATCTTCAAAGGCTTGGGATCCTGGGCGCGCTGCTGGTTGAAAGACCCGATCTCCCTGACGCCGGCCCTGGCGAAGAACTTGTAGCGACGCTCCATTTCCACGATCAGCCAATCGAGCGCGTCCGGGACTTTCTCCAGATCCGTCAGGATCGGAACCAACAGATGGGGAATGTCGCTGTAGAGCGTCATCTCCACCGTCTTGGGATCGACCAGGATGAGCTTCAGCTCGTCCGGGCGGAAGCGGAAGAGAAGGCTCATAAGGATCGTGTTAATGCAAACGGATTTGCCGGAACCGGTGGCGCCGGCCACCAGAAGGTGCGGAGTCTTGGCCAGGTCTTCCAGGAAAGTCTCGCCGTCCAGCATCTGTCCCAGAGCCATCATGAGCTTCATCTTCTTGCTCTTTTCCTTGTACTCCGGAGTGGTGCAGAGCTGCGAGAAGAATACGTTGCGCCTCGTGGCGTTCGGTATCTCAACGCCGACCGCGTCGCGTCCGGGAATAGGAGCGACGATACGGATGGACGTGGCCTTCATCGACATGGCGATCTCGTTTTCCAAGGCCGTGATGCGGTTCACCTTCACGCCAGGGCAGGGGTGCACTTCATAGCAGGTGATGGTGGGGCCGCAGATTACTTTCCCGATATCGGCTTCCACGCCGTACTGTTTGAAAACATCGGCCAGTATCTTCGCCTTCGCCTTGGCCTCGCCTTCCAGTTCGCGCATGTCCGTGGCGTCCGGCATGTCCAAAAGCTCGACGTCGGGCAGCTCATAGGGCGGCAGATCGCTCTCGTCCTCCGTCCTGATCACCGGCACAGGCTTATCCTCTGGTTCAGGCGGAGGAACTGGCCTTTTCGGAACAGGCTTCGGCGTGATCTTCGGCTGAGGTATGGAAACTTCCACGTCCTCGGGTTTCGTTCTTTTGGGCGGCTCCTCCTCTTCCTCTTCGTCAAGCTCCTCCTGAAGTTTCTTGGCTGTGATCGCGCGGAAAAGCGCGACTATCCAGGAACAGATCTTGCAGACGCAGAACCACAGGAATTTCAGAATGGAGGCGAGGTTCTTGTCGAAGAGCAGCGTCAGGGCGCCTATTAGGATCGCCGTGAAAATGATGGACGTCCCCGCTTCCCCGAAGAAAGTCGTCGTGAAACCGCCGATGGCTTTGCCGATAAGGCCGCCGCCAGACGGAATATCGAGACGTTTCACGCTTTCCGGGCGGATCATATACAAAAGCACGCTCGCGGAGACAAGGCTTAAGACGAACATCACCGCCCTTAAAACTATTATCTTAAGCGGCAGCCATTCCTTGGAACGGAAGACGACGATCGCCAGCGCCACGCAGGAAAGGATCAAAAAATAGAAGCCGTAACCGAAAGCCTGGTAAAAGAAAAACGAGACCCAGGCCCCGATGAGCCCCACGGCGTTGCTTTCCGCGTTGGTCTCGAGCCCGTGGTACGTTCCCAAGGAAACGGTCAGCAGGATCGCTATGACGAAAAGCGAAAAAGCGCAGAACTCCCGCGTCCTGTCGGAAACGAAATTTTCCAGTTTTTCTTTTGTCTCATTACGCATATATGATATTTTAGCAAAAAAACCAACATATAAAAAAGGAGCGGCGAAAAGCCGCTCCTTTTTTTTCACCAGTTGAAGGTGGGATTGAGATCCAGTTCCTTCTCCTCGCGCCTGGGTTGGTTCCAGGGGATCGCGCTGTCATCTTCCGCGTTGCGGGGATCAAGCGCTTCGCATCCTGCGATGGCAAAGGCTGTGGCCGCTAACAAGAGGACGAGGAGGAATCTTGGCATTACTCGTTCTTGATGCCGACTTCGTTGTTGACCTTGTCGCCCTTCTGGGGGAGCTGGCCGGCGACGAGATCCTTGCTTTCGGCGCCGCAGAGGTTCTCCTGGTCGTCATAGATGCGGACGACTTTCAGG
The DNA here is from genome assembly GCA_017539325.1 of bacterium. GTDB lineage: Bacteria > Auribacterota > UBA3054 > UBA3054 > UBA3054 > UBA3054. The sequence continues at coordinate 12,167 of JAFYHD010000064.1, forward strand.
GTGCCGATGTAGGTGGTGCCGCGGGTCACTTTCAGTTCCTGACCGACCGGGAGGCCGGCGCCTTTGCCGACGGAGAGAATGTAGGAGGCGGGATAGTCGGGACCAGCGGGGTTGACTTCCAGGATCTCACCGGCGAAGACCGGGGCTTCCTCGAGGGAGAGGCCGTGCTCAAGCAGGTTCATCTTGAAGCTGTTGGCCTGCTTTTCAGCGGCTTCCTGGGCTTCCTTGGCGGCCGTCACGTCTTTCTTCAAGCCGTCGATCGTTTTCTCGTTGGCTTCGATCGTGGCCTTCAGGGATTCAGCGGCGTCCTGGGCTTCCTTCAGCTCGTTCTCCTTCTGCTCGACCTGGGATTTCAGGTCGCTGATGGTCGTCTGCAGGGCGTTGAGGGCGTCTTCGCCGCCTTCTTCGGAACCGAGGTTGGCGGTCAGTTCTTCATACTTGGCCTTCAAAGCGTCAAGCTGGGTCTCAACTTCTTTCTTGGCGGTCTCTAAAGCCGTCAGTTTAGCCTGAATGTCAGCGGTCTCCTGTTCGGCGGCTTCCTTGGCAGCCTTGGCTTCGGTAACTTCCTGCTGGCACTTGGTCAGCTTAGCCTGGGTGTTCTTCAGTTCGTCCTGAGTCTGGAACCACTTATAGCCGAATCCGGCCGCGGCCAAAATCGCGATGATCGCCACTAAAGTTGCTACTACTTTCATTTCTTGCTCCGATGGTTATGGATATTTATTATTTTTGATTTCAGTTTTGGATTATCGTATAGATTATACTAGACGCCCCTTTTCAAGTCAAGAAGCCTGTTTTCACTCGGAAAGGCCCGTGGCGTTCTTGTAAGCGTCGCGCCAGGCTTTCTTGAGGTCTTTGACTTTGGCTTTGATAAGGGTGCCCTGGTTCATGGTTATCTCGAGTTCGTCGCCAGTGACCGTGCCGAGAAGGTCGCATTTCACGCCGAACTCTTTGGCGATCTCCTCCAGGGCCGTGACATTTTCCGGGGCCAGGGAGACGATCACTCTCGACTGCTGCTCGCCGAAGAGGAGCGCGTCGGGTCTGGGGGTGCGGCTCGCGACAGGCGTGAAGTCGAGCTTGGCGCCAAGCATGACCGCTTCGCTCTCCACTTCCATGGGAGCGGTGAAGCAGCACTCCGCGGCGCAGACAGCCAAACCGCCTTCCGAGACGTCGTGGGCGGACCTGATGAGACCGGAAGTGATGGCTTTCAGAAGCGCGTCTTGCAGGGCTTTCTCTTTCGCGAGATCCATCTGCGGAGGATTGCCCGTCTTCAGGTCGTGGATCCTTCTCAAGTATTCGCTGCCGCCGACGCCGGCAAGGGCGTCGTCCTGCAGACCGTCGAGAAGACAGACGGCGTCGCCTTCCTTCTTGAACCACTGGGTCGTGATGTGTTCCTTTTTGTCGATCTGTCCGACCATGACGACCAGAGGCGTCGGGTCGATGGCGCCTTCGGGGTTCTCGTTGTAGAAGCTGACGTTGCCGCCGGTCACGGGAGTGTTGAAGGCCACGCAGCCTTCTTTCAACCCCTGCACGCAGGCCTTGAACTGCCAGAAGATCTCAGGCTTCGTGGGATTGCCGAAATTCAGGCAGTCCGTCAAAGCCAGCGGGCGTCCGCCGGAGCAGACGATGTTCCTGGCGCTTTCCGCCACGGCGATCCTGCTTCCCATAACGGGGTCGAGGTAGCAGTAGCGGCCGTTGCAGTCCGCGGCTAATGAGAGATATTTGTCAGCTTCCCTCATCCAGAAGACCGCGGCGTCGGAGCCGGGAAGGACGACCGTGCCGGTCCTGACCATGTGGTCGTAGCGGCGGTAGATGTCCTTTTTGCTGCCGATGGTCGGTTCGGAAAGAAGCTTCGTGAGAATGCCGGTCATGTCGCTGCCGGGCTGCGGCAATTCGCTTAGCTGCCAGGCGGAAACGACCTTCAGATATTTGGGCTTGCTGGCGGGAGGATCGTAGAGAGGAGCGTCGTCCGCGATCTCGCGGGCCGGGATCTCGGCCACCACTTTGCCGTTGTATTTGACGCGCATCAAACCGTCGTCGGTAACATGTCCGATCTCGACGGCGTGCAGGTCCCATTTCTCGAAGATCTTGTGCACGGCCTCTTCCCTGCCCTTTTTCACGATGACGAGCATGCGCTCCTGGCTTTCGGAAAGCAGGATCTCGTACGGCGTCATGTTCGCTTCACGCTGCGGAACGAGCGCCACGTCGATCTCGACGCCGCTGCCGCCTCGGCTGGCGGTCTCGCAGGTGGAGCAGGTAAGCCCGGCGGCGCCCATGTCCTGGATGCCGACGATGTGGTCGGTCTGGAAGAGCTCAAGGCAGGCTTCCAGCAAAAGTTTTTCCATGAACGGGTCGCCGACCTGGACGGAGGAGCGCTTCGCTTCCGATTCTTCCGTCAGTTCGGTGGAGGCGAAAGTCGCGCCGTGGATGCCGTCTTTGCCGGTGGCGGCGCCGACGTAGAAGACCGGGTTGCCGACGCCCGTCGCCTCGCCGCGCTGGATCTCGTTGATCTTCATGATGCCCAGGCTGAAGGCGTTCACAAGGCAGTTGGTCTCGTAGGTCTCGTCGTAATAGACGTCGCCGCCGATCGTCGGAATGCCCATGCAGTTGCCGTAATGGGCGATGCCGCCGACCACACCGTCAACAAGCTGCTGGACCTGCCCGGAATTCGGGCGGCCGAAACGCAAAGAGTTCATGTTGATGACGGGGCGCGCGCCCATCGTGAAGATGTCTCTTAGGATGCCGCCGACGCCCGTCGCGGCGCCCTGGAAGGGCTCCACCGCGGAGGGGTGGTTGTGGGATTCGACCTTGAAGGCCACGGCCCAGCCGTCGCCGACGTCGATCACGCCGGCGTTCTCTTCGCCGGCTTTTATCAGCACTTGCGGCCCTTCGGTCGGGAAATTCTTAAGCTGCTTTTTGCTGTTCTTGTAGGAGCAGTGCTCGGACCACATCACGGAGAAAATGCCGAGCTCCGTATAAGTCGGCTCCCTTTTCAAGATGCCTTTCAAGCGTTCGTATTCGTCCGGAGTCAGGCCGTGGTCGGCTATCAGTTCCGGAGTGATCGAAGGATCTTTCGGTAAAGATTCAACCATATATTTTTCCTTTTACTTCGCGATGTTCTTTAAGAGACTGACAATGATCTTCTGGCCGTCGGAGCTTCCGAGCCCGGGTTCGGCGGCGCGCTCCGGGTGCGGCATCATGCCGAGGATCGTGCGCTCTTTGTTGAAAATGCCGGCAATGTTGTTGCGGGAGCCGTTGGGGTTCACTTCCGGCGTCACGAGCCCGTCGCCCGTGCAGTAGCGGAAAGCCACCAGCTCCTCGTCCTCGAGCTTTTTCAGCGTCTCGTCGTCGGCGTAATAGTTGCCTTCGCCGTGGGCGATCGGGATATTGAGGACTTCCTTGCTCTTGCAGAGGCTGGTGAAGATCGTGTCGTTGCGCTCGGTCCTCAGAAAGACGTGCTCGCAGATGAAGTTCAGGTCGCGGTTCATGTACAGGGCGCCGGGCAAGAGTCCCGACTCGCAGAGGATCTGGAAGCCGTTGCAGATGCCGATGACGGGGCGGCCTTTCTTGGCGTGGGCCGATACTTCCTCCATGATGGGAGAGAAACGGGCGATGGCGCCGCAGCGCAGATAATCGCCGTAGGAGAAGCCGCCCGGCAATACGTAGGCGTCGAAAGTTCCGGGGTTGCTCTCCTTGTGCCAGACGTAGCCGACTTCCGCGGAAAGTCCGTTCTCTTTGGCGAGGCGGGAGAAGGAAGTCAGGCAGTCATAGTCGCAGTTGGAGCCCGGGAAAACTACAATTCCGATTTTCATAAGGCTTATTTCTCCAGTTCGTAGCGGAACTGCTCAATATTCGGATTCACAAAGAGCTTCTTGCTCATCTCTTCTATCTGGGCGGCGGCCTTGGCCTCGTCGTCGCAGTTCAGTTCCACTTCAAGGAAGCGCCCGATGCGCACGGAGTCGACGTTCTTGTAATTCATCTGTTCCAGCGCTCTCTGCACCGTTTTTCCCTGCGGGTCGAGAACGCTCTGCTTAAGCGTTACGTAGATCTTGGCTTTCATGGTTGTATTGTTTTGATGGTTAATGACTAAATGATAGCAAAAATGACCCCTACTGGGAGAGCCGCAGCCCCTCCTGGGCTTTCAGGTGCGTTGGGTCGGATCTCAGGGCCGCTTCGAAGCTGGCCTTCGCTTCGGACTTGTTGCCCTCACTGAGAAGGACGTAGCCAAGGACCGTCAGCGACGAAGCGTCGTTGGGCGAAAGAGAGAGTTCCTTTATGGCCTGCGTTTTCGCTTCCTTCATGTTGCCCGCGGAATAGTACATGACCGCCTTGGCGGCCGCAATGCCCTTTTGGCCCGGACGGAAGGAGGCGAGTTTGTCGAACGCCTTGAGGGCGTCCTGCAGAAGCTCCTTGTCAAGCGGGTTCTTCATGAACATGGCGTACCTGACCTGGGCTATGCTCTCAGCGATCTCGGAATCGTAAATGTCGTTTATGGTCAGCTTTTCCAAATTCTCAAGCGCGGCGTCGAGAAGGTCGCAGCGCAAGGCCAGCCTGGCGGCGAAAAGCCTCGCCTCGCGGTAATCGTTGTCGGAGGTCGGGCTCTTGCTGAAACGGGCCAGCTTCGCGGCGTCCTGGCTCGAAGCGTAGGCTTCGCCGAAATTGCCGAGCGTAACGTAGCGCTTGGCCATCATCATGCAGATCCGGCTGGCGGCGCTGCCGCTCGTCATCTCGAGACAGTCCTTCAGGTATTCCAGGGCCTCTTTGGAGCCCTCCTCCGTTTCCGGCGAATAGTAGGACAAAAGATAGCGGAGGTCGAAATCCTTGGGGAAGCGCGTAAGGGCTTTTTTCCAGACTCTCAGGGCGCCGTTGGTGTCCCCTCTTCTCAGCCTCAGGTCTCCCCAGGCCTGCCAATAGGTGTAGCAAAGCGGCAGTTCCGTCAGAAGCGAGGAATAGCAGACGTCCAGGGTAGCCGCGTCAACGCCCTCGCTCCCCTTCAGGCAACTTGTGATGTACTGCACCTGAAGCTGGAGGTTGGTGTCGGAAGCGAGGAAGGAGAGAGCGCGGCAGGCCGATTCGGGATACCCGTGGGCCTCGCCCAATTCGCTCATAAGGGCGGACAAGCGCTTCGACGTTTGGCCGTAATACGGGTCTATCGCTTCGGACTCGTTGTGCTCGAGCTTCACGACCTCTCCCTGGCGCAGGACTCTTCCGTAAGCCGAGAAGCAATTGTAGAAATTCGTCTGGATGATGATCGGCGAGGAAGTCTTCAGAGCCTCTTTCAGATAGAGCAGGCGGTAGTTGTAGTCGCTCCTCAAGGTCTCATAGGCCTCGAGCTGGGCCGGGGCCTCCAGCTCCTCCAACTTGTAGCGCCAAGAGCTCAGAAGCTTGTTCAGCTTAGACAGCTTTTCCCGCTCGGAGACCGTCTTTTCCTTCTGCTTGGCCAGGGAAGCCGCCAGGGGCGTAAGGCTTGAAAGCGCTCCGGTATATCCCCTCACCGCCTCAACGTAGATCTTCGCCTCCTCGTTGACCTGCGCGTATTCCAAACACTGGCGGACGTTGGAGTAAACGTTTTCCGAAAGCTCGGGAGGGATATCCGTCTTCGCCATGAGGGCGGACGCGGAAAAAAGCAAAGCTAAAAGAAAATAATTACGCATGAGATTATTTTAGCATAAAAGGACCGCGGCAATCCCTTTCGGCGCCCTAAGAGGCCGTAATCGTTGACAATGCGAGGCTTTTTAGGTAGAATCTCTTATTAAATGAATGAAAATTCATTCGTGTTAACCGTTATACTATACATCGTTTTACCCGATACAAGGAGATCAAAATGAAAAACACCATCACCAAAGAAAATCTGATCACGAAAGTGTCAGAGAAGACCAACCAGCCCAAAGATGTCGTCAGAGCCGTCATCCAGCAGACCTTTGACTCCATCTGCGAATATTTGGAAGAAGGCAACCGCCTCGAGCTGCGCCGTTTCGGCGTCTTCTCCGTCAAAGAGAGACGTCCCAGAGTCGGCCGCAACCCCAACTCTCCTCAGAAAGCCATTCAGATCCCTGCCTCTAAAGTCGCCGTCTTCAAAGCCAGCGTCATTTTGAAAAAGCAGGTCAAGAAGTAATATAAACCCACCGCTTCGGTTCAGATGAAGAAGATTAGAGCCGCTATCTGCGGCGCCTCCGGCTATACCGGCCGGGAATTGTTGCTGAGGCTCTTGCGCCACAGCGGTGTCGAAGTCGTCGGATTGGCCCACGGGCCGAGCTCCGAAGACTGCTCGATGCCGGACCTTTTCCCGGAATTCAAAACTTTATGCGAACTGCCGGTCCTGGGAGTGGAAACTCTCTATTCCCAGGACCTGGACGCGGTTTTTCTGGCTCTGCCCCACGGAGCCTCGGCGCCCATTGCCAAGGAATTCCTGGCCCGCGGCGTCAGAGTCATCGATTTCTCCGCCGATTACAGGCTGCGCGACACCGAAGTATACGAGAAATGGTACAAGGTCGCGCACTGCGACAAGGAAAACTTGAAGAAAGCGGTCTACGGTCTCTGCGAATGGTACAGGGACGAGATCAAGAACGCTCCTGTTGTGGCCGTTCCCGGCTGTTACGTGACGAGCGCCCTTATTCCGCTCATTCCCCTTCTCAAGGACGGCGTCATAGAGACCGACGACATAATAATCGATTCCAAGAGCGGCATCAGCGGCGCCGGCAAAAAGCTCACGCCCCAGGTCCACTACTGCGAATCGGCTGAATCTTTCAAAGCTTACGGCATGTTCAGCCACCGGCACACTCCCGAAATAGACCAGGAGCTCACGAAGTTCGCCGGACAGAACGTGAACGTGACCTTTACGCCTCACCTCCTTCCCATCATAAGAGGCATCCTCTCCACCATCTACGTGAAACTAAAAGACGGACGCTCCCCCTCTGACGTTCAGGCTTCCTGGGAAAAAGCCTACGGAAACGAGTTCTTCATGCGCCTCAGGAAACCCGGAACTTCCGTCGAGATTCGCCACATCGTCAACAGCAATTTCTGCGACATGTCATTCACCGCAGGCGAAAAGAGAGTCATAATCACCAGCGCTCTCGATAACTTGGTGAAAGGCGCTTCCGGCGCCGCGCTGCAGAATTTTAACATCATGTTCGGTTTCCCCGAAACGGAAGGCCTTATCTAAAATGAAATCCCGAGTGCGTTTCGCGCCCAGTCCCACTGGCATGTTACATCTTGGAGGCGCCCGCACGGCGCTTTTCAATTATCTGTTCGCCCGCAGAACGGGCGGCGATTTTCTCTTAAGGATCGAAGACACCGACAGGGCCCGCTTCCAGGCGGAGGCTCTTGAAGACATCACGAAGAGCCTGCAGTGGCTCGGCCTCGAATGGGACGAAGGCGTCATGAAAGGCGGAGACTGCGGCCCCTATTTCCAGTCAGAAAGACTTGACATCTACAAGAAGTACGTCGACGAGCTTTTGGCAAAAGGGCACGCCTACAAGTGCTACTGCAGCGAGGAAGAGCTCGCGGCCCAAAGAGAGGAAGCCAAGGAGAAAGGCCTTTCCGTCCAGGGCTACGACGGCCGCTGCTCAAGGCTCACACCGGAACAGATCGCGAAATACGAAGCGGAAGGCCGTGTGCCGACCGTGCGCTTCAAAATGCCTAAAGATGGCACGACCTCCTTTACCGACGCCATCCGCGGCGAAGTGACTTACCAGAACGACCAGCAGACCGACTTCATTATCCTGAAGGCGGACGGATACCCGACCTACCACCTCGCCAACATCGTGGACGACCACTTAATGGGCATCACGCACGTCATGCGCGGCGACGAGTGGATCTCTTCCACGCCGAAACACATCTGCCTTTACAACGCCTTCGGCTGGACTCCCCCCACCTTCGCGCACCTTCCTGTAATCTTGAAGCCGGGCGGCGGCGGCAAGCTCTCCAAAAGGGACGGCGACGTCTCGGTCTTCCAGTACAAGGAAAAAGGCTACCTGCCAGAAGCCCTCGTGAATTTCCTGGCGCTCTTGGGCTGGGCTTATTCCGAGGATCAGGAGATCGTCACTGTGGACGAGATGATAAAAGCCTTCAGCCTTGAGCACATCAACAAGGCCGGCGCCCAGTTCCACGTCGAGAAGCTGAACTGGATGAACGGCGAATACATCAGGAAACTCACCGTGGAGGATCTCACCGAGCGCTGCTGGCCCTATCTCGTCGGCGCCGGACTCGTCAAGGAAGATCAGGACAAGAGCTCCCTGCACTACATCATGAGCCTCCTGCAGCCCCGCCTTGTTTTGCTGACCGATTCCGTCGACATGATCTCCTACTTTTTGAAAGACGAGATCGATTACAACGAAGCGGACGTCAGGAAGATCCTGAAAAAGGAAGGCGTCAAGGAAAACCTTGCCGCTTTGCGCCCCGTATTGGAAAGCAGCGACTTCACCGTCGAATCCCTGGACCAGGCCATCCACGCTTTCATGGCGGAAACCGAGCTTTCTCCCAAGAAAGTTTTGCAGCCCTTGAGAGTCGCCGTGACCGGCCGCTCCTGCAGTCCCGGAATGTTCGAGACGCTCTTCGCGCTTGGCAAAGAGAAAGTCCTGAAGAGAGTGGACTACGCCATCGAGAGCTTAACTAACATCGAAGCCTGATCTATGCTGACAGTCGCGCTTGTCGGTCGTCCCAACGTCGGGAAATCCATCCTCTTCAACCGCCTTTCCGGAAAAAGGCTCGCGATCGTTGAGGAGACGAGCGGCGTTACCCGGGACCGACTCTACGCCACTGTGACCCACGACGGCGTATCGTTCCGCCTTATCGACACGGGCGGACTCGTCACCGACCCGGACGCCCTGGAAAAGCACATCACGAAACAAACCGACATCGCCGTAGCGGAAGCGGATCTCATTCTCTTTTTGGTCAGCGCCCAGGACGGCAGGACTCCGATGGACGACGTGGTCGCTTCTAAACTGCGCACGCTCGGCAAACCAGTCTGGCTCGTGGTCAACAAGGCCGACAATGAAAAATTCAAGGATTCCTGGGCCGACTTCTGCACCTACGAATTCTCCCCCACTGTGACGATCTCCGCCATGCACGCCATCGGGACCGACGAGCTCTTGGACCGCCTTCTTCACGAAGCCTCGCTCTTCGAGGACGAGGAAGAGAAAAAAGAAAACAAGGACGAGGCCTACTGCGCCGTCGCCTTCGTCGGCAAACCGAACGCCGGAAAATCCTCCCTTACCAACGCGCTCGCCGGTTTCGAGCGCTCCATAGTCAGCGACATCCCCGGCACGACCAGGGACAACGTTGACACGCTGATAGACTATGAAGGCAAGACCATAAGGCTCGTCGACACGGCCGGCATCAGGCGCAAGCGCTCAATAGACAGCAAACTCGAAGTCTTCTCCGTTTCCCGCAGCGAAGCCGCCATCAAGCGCTCCAACGTCTGCGTGCTTCTCGTGGACGCGACCGCCGGCATTTCCGTCACCGACAAAAAGATCGCGGCCATTGTGGCCGAGGCCGGCCGCCCCTGCGTCATCTGCGTGAACAAGTGGGACCTTATGCAGGGAAAAGCCGACCGCACTGCCTACATCGGCTGGATCAGGCAGGAACTCCCCTTCCTGGCCCACGCGCCCGTCATTCTCATTTCCGCCAAGGAAAACAAAAACATCCCCGCTCTCATGAAGGAGGTGCTGAAGCTCTACGCTTCCGTCTCCAAAAAGATCAGCACCGGCCTTCTGAACCGCGCAATCAGGGAGGCTATGGAAAAGCAGAGCCCGGCCGCGCTGAAGGGCAAACGTCTGAAATTCTTCTACGCCACCCAAACGGACAAGGAGCCGCCCACTTTTCTGCTTTTCGTCAACGACCCAAGCCTGGTCATGGGCTCGTATGAAACATACCTTGTGAAGGCGCTGCGCGCTTCTCTGAAAATGGAAGGCGCTCTCATAAGGCTCGAATGGAAAGCCAGGGAATCCCAGTACCACGACTGATATGCTCATCGCCGTTTTAGCTTATCTCGCGGGTTCCCTGCCGCTGGGCTTCTTCCTCCGCCGCTTCAATGTTCTCCGCCTCAACGGGAAGTTCGTCTCGATTGCCGCGGACTTTTCCTTAGGCATCCTTGTCACGGCGCTTCTGCCGAAACTGCCGCAGCTCATGTCGCGCTTCGGCCTTCCGAGCTTTGTCTATCCCTTGGGCAACAGCGCCCAGATCGGCGCCTGCGCCCTCATCTTCGCGGTCCTGGGCCATTACTTTTCCGTTTACGTCTGCGGCTGGGGGGGCCTGGGCTTGGCGCTCATCATGGGCGGATTCCTTATCCTCGCTCCGAACGCGGCCCTGCTCTCTTTCGCGGTCATCGCGCTTACTCTGCTAATCGTCCGCAGGATGAAGTACGCTTCCATCGCTGGGGCCCTTACTCTCCCCTTTTTCGTCTACTGGCAGTACCCGCTTGATAGGATCTATCTTGGGACGGCCATAATACTCGCCGCGCTTATCGTCTTCACCCACACGCGCTTTTTCCTCGAACGCTCATGAAATACCTCGTCAACGTTTACAACAAGCAGCGTCTCGTCAAGATCGCCGATCTCAAGATCAAGGAGATCATCTCCTACGTTCTGGAAGATGAGTTGGCCCCAAGGACGATGGGCATGAACATCATGCTGGTCAGGGACCCCGTGATCAGGCGTTATCACAGAGATTTCATGGGTATCGACACTCCGACCGACTGCATCAGCTTTCCGCCGGAAGACCTCAAAGAGGCCAACGTTCTCGAGCCCGCCTGCGGCGACGTCGTGCTCTCCGTCGACCACGCGCTCGCTTACGCCCTTCAAAACGACGTTCTCTTCCCCGAGGAGATCGTCCGCTACGCTATTCACGGCACTTTGCACTGCCTCGGTTATGACGACCTGGACGCCAAGAGCCGCCGATCTATGTTTGCCAAGCAGGAAAAATACGTACGCGCCTGGCATTCTAATTTCTACACCACAAAATAATGGATCCTTCCCTGCAATACTTCCTGGACCATCTGCGTTCCGCCGGCCTCGCCAAATTCGCCGAGGCCTTGTCAACAAACAATTTCGGCTTCATATCGCGCACTCTTGAGGAGGCTCAAAGACCTATTGAGGAGATCTTCACCTACCCGGAAGCGTACATCCTGTTCGGAATGTTTGTCATCATGTTCGTGGCCTGCGTTTACGCGACCACCGCCAACACCGCGGCCAACCACCTGACGGTCAAAGATCTCATAGAGGATGAAAACGTCGACACCGACTTCATCAACGCCTGGCTGAAATACGCCGACAAGATCAGGATCTCGCTTTACCTCCTCCAGGCCGTCGCTCTTATCTACATGACGAGCGTCATCAACTGGATCTTCGACACCTTCGTCATAAGATCCTGGTGGCAGGAGCTCGGAATGACCCTGTTTCTCCTCTCCTTCGTCCTTGTCTTCGCCTGCTTAGTACCGTGGTTCGTGGGCGTGCATATGAAGAAGGAACTTCCCGTAAAGCACTTCGCCTTCCTGAAATTCATCTCGAACGTCATGCGCCCCGTCAACAGCTTCTGCCTCTTCCTGACCAGGAAAGTCATAAAAGGCGCGGGCTACGACATCAGCCAGGATGAAGTCTTGTCCACCGCCAGCGAAGTCGAGGAGCTTCTGAAAGACGAGAAGGAAAAGAAGATCGACGAGAACGAGCACGAGATGCTCCAGTCCGTCTTCGCTTTCGGCGACACGATAGCGAGGGAAGTAATGACTCCCCGCCCGGTGGTCTCAGCCATCGACGAGTCCGTCTCCCTAAGGGACGCCGTCAAGGTCGCGATCAAGGACGGGCACATGCGCATTCCCGTTTATTCCGGAACGATAGACAACATCAAAGGCATCCTGCACGTCAGGGACGTCATGGACAAATGGAGCGAGGAAGCGGATATGCCGAGCCTCTCCTCCGTCATCAGGAAGCCTTACTTCATCCCGGAGACCAAGCGCGTGGCCGAGCTTCTGATCGAGATGCGCAAGACCAACACTCAGATCGCCATCGTAGTGGACGAATACGGCGGCATGGCCGGCATCGTCACCGCCAACGACATCATCAGCGAGATCGTCGGCGAAATGCCCGAGGAAGACATCAACGCCGAAGCTCCCGAAATAGTCAAAGTCGACGACACTACTTACGAGATGTCCGGCACCGTCCTTGTGGACGACCTCAACGACATGCTGGAACTGGACCTGCCGGATGACGAGAGCTTCGACTCCATCGGCGGATACGCCCTCTACAAGCTTGGGCACCTGCCCGTGGAAGGCGAAGAGATAAAAATAAAAGGCGGCTCGCTCAAGATCCTGAAGATCACAAGCAACCGCATTGAAAAGCTCCAGCTGAAACTTTGGGAGAAAGCATGAGCGAAAGACCGATAGTCGCCCTCATATACGATTTCGACAAGACGCTTTGCACAAAAGACATGCAGGAGTACGCCTTCATTCCCAGTTTAGGAATGGATTCCGTCTCTTTCTGGAAAGAAGTCAACGACTTCGCCTCCAAAAACCAGATGGACCCGATCCTTGCCTACATGTTCATGATGACAAAGCTGGCCAGGGGCAAAGTGCTGCTCACCAAAAACGTCCTGAGGGAGCAGGGCAAAACCGTCGAGCTTCTGCCCGGCATTCCCGAGTGGTTCTCCAAGATCAGGGAGTTCGGCGAGACCGAGGGCGTTGTGATCGAGCACTACATCGTCTCCTCCGGTCTCACGCAGATCATCCTCGGCACAGGCCTCGCGGACGAATTCTCCGGCATCTACGCCAGCGAGTTCCTCTACGACGAGAACGGAGTGCCCATCTGGCCTGGGCTAGCCTTGAACTACACCTCCAAAACGCAGTTCATCTTCAGGATCAACAAGGGCATCAGGGACATTACGGAAGCCAAAGCCCTTAACTCCTTCACGCCGCAGACTGAGCGCCGCATCCCGTACCGCAACATGATCTACATCGGCGACGGCTTGACCGACGTTCCCTGCATGAAGCTCGTGAAACTGAACGGCGGCCACTCGATCGGCGTCTACCAGGGCGACGACGACTCCCAGGTCTGCGACCTCATCCGCCACGACCGCGTCAACTACATCACGAGAGCCGACTACCGCTTCGACCAGGAACTGGCCAGCATCGTCAAAAAGCTCATCGTCAGCATTAAGAAAGAAGAGGAATTGGGAGACATAGCCAAGCTCCATCAAAGCAAAGCCCTTTGAGATTTGCTATAATCATTAAGATAAACCTACCAAATCTTGTATTATGCTCTGCCCGAAATGCCATCATGTTGAAAGCAAGGTCATCGACTCCCGCACCGCCCACAACGATTCCGCGATAAGGCGCCGCCGGGAATGCCTTGCCTGCGGCCACCGCTTCACCACCTACGAAGTGGTCGAGGCGCCTTTAATGGTCATCAAAAAGGACGGATCCAGGGAAGACTTCGACAAAGAGAAGATCCTGGGCGGCCTCAGGCATGCCTGCCGCAAGAGACCCGTTTCGGTCGGCCAATTCGACGACATCGTCCAGGCCGTCCTCAACAAGGCCGAGCAGGAGCATCTTCGCGAGATCCCGACTACGGAAGTCGGGCGCATAGTGATGGAAAAACTGAAAGCCATCGACCAGGTCGCCTACGTCCGCTTCGCCTCCGTCTATTTGCAGTTCCAGGCGGTCGGCGATTTCGAGGACGCGCTGAACAATGTGAGGGACAACAAGTAAGCGATGCTCCCGACCCATGTCAGAAAACGCGACGGACGCCTTGTCAGCTTTGACATCGGCAAGCTGAAACGCAGCATCCAGGCGGCGCTTATAGCCGCCGACGATCCCGACGCGGCTTACGCCGAAGACGCGGCCTACGCCATCGCCATGCACTTGGGCAAAACTTTCCCCCAGCAGCCTCCCCAGACCAGCGACGTGGCCGTAACGGTCGCGAGAGCGCTGGAAAAGGGCTACAGCGCCAGAGCCAGCGCCATCTACCTCGACTACAGGGTCGCCAGAGACGAGCAGCGCTCCAAGACCACCGTCATAAAGCCCCAGCAGATCTCGCTTCTGGACGCCGACAGCACGGTCTCCGTCATGACCGGCAGCGAGCAGAACTCCCGCCCCTGGAACCGCGCCTTCATCGTAAGAGCCCTGGAGCAGGAAGCGCACGTCAAACATTCCGCAGCGGAAGCTATCGCCCAGGAAGTCGAAAAGCGCGTGCTTTCTTCCGGTCTCTCGATAGTCACCACGACGCTGATCCGGGCCTTGGTCGATTCCGAGCTTTTGTCCAGAGGCTACGCCAATTCCCTTCGCCAGCGCTCCTCCGTCACGATCCCCTACGACGAGCTTCAGAAGCGCCTCTCCGAGCCCGAGACTCTCAACAGCAAGCTCGGCAGCAGGATCTCGCTCCCCTACTCGCTCTCGCACATCTATTCCGAAGACGTCGCCATGGCCCACCGCCAGGGCCTCATAGACATCGGCGGCTTAAGGCATCCCTACTCCCGCCACATAGAGCGTTTCAAAGTCAAAGCGGAAACGAGCCGCAGGGAGCTCATAAGCGAATTCAAGAAACTCGAGGATTATCTCTGCAACAACCTGACGCTCTGCTTCGACTCGGAATTCTTGAAAAACTGCCCGAGGGAGCGCGTCATTGAAACGTTAGAGACCGCCTCCGCCTTCAAGGGAACCTTCTACTTCAGCTTCCCTGTCTCCGAAGCGGAGACCGCCGCCAACCTGATAAGGTCCCTGGAACCCAAAGAAGATCTGATCTTCCAATTCGAGGGCGAGATCGAGGAAAAGGAAAAGACCGCCGGCATCATAATTGATCTTGCCAAACTCGGCCACAACATCCTCTGGGTGAAAAACGACCTGACGCCCATTTCGCAGCTCATCGCCGTCAATCTTCCCAGGATCGTCTACAAGAACAAGGAAGCGAACATCGAGCAGCTTCTGCTTGATCTCCAGCCTTCCCTTGAGGCGGCCGTGCACGCCTGCCGCCAATACCGCCTTTACGCCCAGGCCAACGGGCAGCTGAGAATGTCCGATATCCCGGGCTGCGAGCTCATAGGCTTAAGGGAAGCGATCTCCGCCTTCTGCGGCCAGGACAAAAGCGAGGAAAGCTTCCGCGTCGCCTCCACAATCCTCAGCGCCTCTAGGGAGATCCTCCACAGACTGGCCGGCGCCTATTATTTCGACATCCAGCTCGTCACGGGCTACGGAAGAGATTTCGGCAAACGCTTCTCCGTTCTGGACGAACGCCTCTTCCCCGAGATCTTCGGCTTCCTGCCCTTCCACGATCCGGACGCTGAGGCGCTGCGCCACAACATCCCGCCCTACGCTCTCCTCGAGACGAATCCCGGCGACAGCCCGGAGGAAATACAGAACTGGCTCAAGACCGTGAACGCCGGATGCGACAGCGGATTCCTTCCCATATCCGTCCCCGACCAGCAGCTCCTAACGAACCTTTTCGACTATAATTTCGGCCTCATGATCAAAGGCGAAAAAGACGCGGCCTCAGAAGACGAGCGCTTCATAGAGAACCGCGGACAAACTTCCCTTTTCTAATGGATCTTCCCGTAATCGCCATCATCCCCTCCGCAGGAACAGCCTCCCGCATGGGCTTCGACAAGCTCACGACTCCCCTTTGCGGCAAAAGCGTTTTGGCAAGGACTCTGGAAGCCTTCCAAAGCCTTCCCATAGCGAAGACGATCGTTCCGGTAACGCCCGGCAGGGAAAATGAATTCAAAAGCCTTTTGAAAGACCGGGCCGAAGTGATCTCCGGCGGAAGCTGCCGCGCCAGATCCGTCTTTAACGCCGTCGAAACATTGAAAGACTGTGAGAACGCCATCGTCGTCATCCACGACTGCGACCGTCCTTTCGTAAAGCCGGACATTATCCTGCAAACCATCGAGGAAGCGAAAAAAACGGGCGCCGCCATTGCGGCTGTCCCCTGCGCTTCGACCGTGAAAGAAGCGGACGCCGACGGATCAGTTTCCAAAACCATCCCGAGGGAAAAGCTCTACTTCGCTTCCACGCCCCAGACTTTCCAATTGAAGACCTTAAGGGAAGCCTACGCCAAACTCAGCTCCGACGCTGATTGGGAAACGCTTACCGACGAGGCGATGATCCTTGAAAGAGCCGCCTTCCCTGTTAAGCTCTGCCGCGACTCGGAAGAGAATTTCAAGCTGACCACCAAAAAAGACTGGGACTTCGCCGCCTACCAACTTTCGAAAAATGCTTGATATCCGCAGCGAGAATATAAAAGTCGAAACCGCCGTTCTGGTCCTGAACTGGCAGGGCGAAAAGCTTATCAAAGACTGCCTAGACGCCCTGAGGGATCAGAGCTACAATAACTTCCTCGCGGTCGTCGCCGACAACGCTTCCACAGACGCCTCGATCGAGATCATCAAAAGAGATTACCCTGACGTTCTCTTATACGATTTTAAGGAAAACTACGGTTTCGCCCGCGGCAACAACGAAGCGATAGATCTGCTCTTCAAAAGCTATCCCGAACTCAAATACGTCGTCCTTCTGAACAACGACACGAAAGCGGAACCGCAATGGCTGAACGAGCTGGTATCAACGGCGGAACGCGATCCGAAAATCGGTTCCGTCGCCTCGCAGCTCCTTTGCTGGGACGGCGAACACGAACCCACAGTCATCGACTCCGCCGGCGACATGTTTTTCAAGCACGGCGTGGCCGGCAAACGCGGCTACGGAAAACCGAGGGACACCTACACCGACGACACCGGCGTCTTCGGCGCCTGCGCCGGCGCGGCCCTCTACCGCGTCGAGGCCCTTAAGGAGACCGGCCTCTTCGACCCCGATTTCTTCGCCTACAACGAGGACGTCGACTTGGCCTTCCGCTTAAGGCTGAGAGGCTGGGGCTGCCGTTTCGCCCACAAGGCGGCGGTCTGGCACCGCGTGGGCTTCTCCACGACGAAATACAGCGACCGCGCCCTCTACTGGGCCAAACGCAACAGTCTCTGGGTAGTTTGGAAAGACTTCCCCACTCCGCTGCTTTGGCGCTACGGCATAGGCATCTTCCTCTACGCTTTCCTATCCGACCTGCTGTGGACCTTCAGGGGCCGCCTTAAACCCATCTGGAAGGGCCGCAGAGACGCCTTCAGGGCCAAGGATAGGCTAGATGCCCAACGCAAAGAGATACAGGCTAATTGCGCCGTAAGCGCGAAAGAGCTTACCAAACTCATGATCCTGAAGACGCCCTGGATGGAGTCTATCCTGCGCAATTTGAAGGACCCCAGGGCCAAATGAGCCTTGACTTACAGAAGCCCTTTTAATATAATCTACTCTACCATTCTGAAAATGGTAATAAGAAAAAAGCACGGGCCGTTAGCTCAGTTTGGTAGAGCATCTGACTTTTAATTAGAGGGTCGCAGGTTCGAGTCCCGCACGGCTCACTTTTTTCCTAACATAGAATTTTGTCTCCATCGTCTAGTCCGGCCTAGGACACCGGGTTTTCATCCCGACAACAGGAGTTCGAATCTCCTTGGAGACGCCAAAATTAAAAGCGCGCTGATTCAGCGCGCTTTTTTCATATCTTCAGCGAAGGAAAAAGGGCGTCGACCGCCCGCTGGAAATCGTCCGGCAAGGGCGCCGTGAATTCCATTTCTTTTTCGGTTATCGGATGGCGGCAGACGAAGGACATGGCGTGAAGAAGATGCGTCTCGATTCGCGCGCCGCAAATGTTCGCTTCCTTTTCCCTGCCATAGAGTTTGTCGGCGATGACGGGATGGCCGATGGCCGACATGTGCACTCTAATTTGGTGCGTGCGGCCGGTCTTGATGTGGACGTCGACCAGAGAGAGCCCGTCCTGGAAACCTTCGACGTAGGGCGCGCTGGCCTTGACTTCGTAAAGGGAAAGCGAGGGCAGTCCGTCGAATCTGACCATCTGTTTTAATCTAATGTGGGAATATTTGTTGTCGCCGAGGGGAAGCGCGATTTCGCCCGACCTTTGTGAGAAGACGCCGTGGGTTAAGGTGCGGTAAGTCTTGGCCACTTCCCTTTTCTCGATCTGGCAGGCCAAGTGCGTTCTGAATTTTTCGCTCTTAGCGAGGATAAGTACGCCCGAGGTGTCCTTGTCAAGGCGGTGGATGAGCGTCGGCCTGTAAGCGCAGTCCTTGTACTGGGCGTGCACGGCGTTAAGGATGGTATCGTAAAGGTGGACGCCCGTGGGATGGACGATGGTGCCCGGCTTCTTGTTAAGGACAAGGATGGCCTCGTCCTCGTAGATCTTGTCAAGCTCGATCTTGGCCTCTGAATGCTCCTGCTGATACTGGGAGATGTCGATGTGGATCCTCTCCCCCGCCAGAAGGTAGCGGCCGGCCCTGGTCCTCTGCCCGTTCAGGGTAACTAGCCCGTCGTCGATCATCCTCTGGAAAAAGGCGCGGGAACGCCAGGGAAGTTTCTTTTTGATGAAGCTGTCGACCCTGCAGGGCAGGTCGTCTTCCGAGATAACGTAATCGAAACTTTCGATCGGCGCGGCCAGGTCCTTCAGTGGGCCTTTCTGTCTCAGTCGCTGCGGGTACACTTTCTGAAAAGGCCGTCGGTTATGAAGAACAAGGCGCCGGGAAGTGTCATTATTACGGAAGCGGCCCTGGCGATGATGAGGCAGGCCAAGAGCGTGGAGACCTCGATCGGCAGGAAAAGACAGAAGACGAATTCTCTCGTGCCTATGGTCTCGATGCTTATCGGAATGACGCCCAGAAGAGAGGTGGTTTGGACCAGGGCGAAGATCAGCGTAAAAGAGAACTTCTGATCAAGCACGGCCCAGAAACAGAGGTAGAACGCAATGGCGAAAGAAAACTGCAGGAGCGTCGAGACAAGGATCAGTTTTATGATGGTCTTGGCTCCGCGAACATTCAGGTTCAGTTTTTCCAAAAATTCGACCAAAAAATTAGAAACGGTCTTGTAAGGGATCTTGGAAAACCATTCGCTGAATTTGAGAACGGCTTTCTTGCTCGCGATGAGGATGATCAGGAAGATCATCGCAAGCAGAAGAACGAAGAGCGCCGCGCCGATGAAAACGAGCGCGGTCCTTGCCGTCTTGTCACCTTCCGACCAGGCCCGCAAAACGTCTTTTGAAACGAAAGGCAGGGTTATGACGATCAGAAGCCCGATAACAAGGAAGCCTATGAGTCTTTCGAGGAAAAGCAGACCAGTTCCCTCCGCGGCGGAGACGCCGTGAGGAAGCATATTGATCACCCTGGTTATGTCGCCGCCGAAACCGGTGGGCAGAAAGTTGTTGCAGAAGCTGGCAGTGAAACTGTACCTTATCAGCTTCGCGAAAGGAATGTGTTTCTCAGCGCCTTTTAATACGACTTGCCAGCGCCAGACTGTGATGACGTAGGAGAGAAGAAAAACGAAGAGCGCCGCTATAATAAGCTTTGGATCGGTGTTTTTCAAATTGGCCAGCACCGCCTCGGGATCGCACATGAAATACAGCGCGGCGACGAGAGCGGCGGCAATAAGGAGGCGTATGATGAAAAAGACTTTTTTCATTGCTTCTTCAGGAAAGGCTCCTCGGGATCTTCCAAGCACTTGATAAGATAATCCCCCACTTCGAAACGGTAGTGGGAGGTCTCTATGTAATCGTTCCTGTTGGTGGTCTGCGGTATCGTGCTGAAGTCGTAGTAAGGCGTGACTTTTCCAAGCTCGGTCAAGAAATCGCCGTAGCCTTCCTCAAGGCACTTTTTGTAGGTGTCAACGTAAAGAGGATTGACGAAGACTTTCAGTTTTATGCCGTTCTCTTTGCAGAGGTCGACTATCGCTTTGATCTCGTCTATGGACTTCTCAAAGCGCGGAGCGAAGCGCTTGTCCCAGGCCGGACGGTTGGCTTTTTCTTCAAGATTCGTCTCCTGGCTGAGCCAGGAATTGCCGGTGGCGTAGAAATCTTTTTCCTTTTCCCCGTCGCTTTTCTTCGCTCCCAATATGGTGTCCAGGGCATGGAATGCCTTGGAGCAGTTTATGTACGGCAGATAGAATTTCCAGAGTTTGCCGTCCGCGGGATAGGGTTTGCGCATCAGGGACTTTTTATGGCGCTCGGGATCCGAGAAGCAGCTGATGTTGTCGAGGCCGAGCCAGACGTTGCTGATCTTGACGCCGTTAGCGACGAAGCATTTCAAATTCCCCAAATGCTCCTGGGGGAGGCCCTCGGAATAGCTCATGTTGTAAAAGCGGCCTTCTTTAATTTTCGAGACGTCGATCATACCGACTCTGGAGGAACCGAAAAGGAAAGAGTCGAAGCGCGTCGGATTGTCGAGGATGTAGCGCGTCTTGATGAAATTCTGGTTGGGCTCCACGCCGTTGAAGCGGATCGCGTCGTAATGGAAAACGTTATAGGGGTCGAGCCAGATCGGGAAAGCGACCGTAACGAGAAGGATCAAAATTAACGCAAGCGCGGCTTGCCAGATCATGTGAATGCTGAATTTCATAAATCAAAATTTTCCGTAGATCAGTTCCTGCGATTCCCCGGCTTTGCAAAGGAAGATCAGGATAAGCGTCACGATATAGAAAACAACGGGGGCCTTTTTTGCTGAAGACGTCCAGGGATCCCTGTCGCGGTAAAAATATTCCGAGATGAAGACGATCAGGGCGGGAACGCATATTCTCAGGACGTTCACTATGCCGGCCTCCCCCAACATAATGGAAACGAAGCCTTCCCTGAAGTAAGCGAGAGGAGAGCTCGCGCCGACGAAAGCGTTCCGCATGATGTAGGCCGCCTGCTGGATGGATTCGGCCCTGAAGAAGAGCCAGCCGAACAATACGAGGAAAGCGGTGCAAAGCGCCCAGATGAATTTCGCGGCTTTCGACTTCGGGCCTTCCTTGGCGGGGAAAAGCAGTTTTTCCGCGACGAGTCCGAGGCCGTGCAATCCGCCCCAAACGATGAAGGTCCAGTTGGCGCCGTGCCAGAGCCCGGAAAGCAAAAAGGTCACCATGATGTTGAAAGACCTTCTCAACTTCCCGCAGCGGCCGCCGCCCAGGGGGAAGTAGACGTAATCCCTGAACCAGGTGGAAAGGGAGATGTGCCAGCGGCTCCAGAATTCCTTTATGGTCGCGGAGACGTAAGGAACGCGGAAGTTCTCCTCGAGGTCTATGCCGAAGAGCCTCGCTACGCCGATCGCCATGTCGGAGTATCCGGAAAAGTCGCAGTAGATCTGCAGGCTGTAAAGCAAGACGGCCAGGATGAAAACGAAGCCGCTCTTCGTTTCACAGTCCGCAAAGGCGTTGTTGACGAGGACGGCAAGGTTGTCGGCTACGACCGCTTTTTTGACCAAACCCCAGAGTATCTGCCTGACTCCCCTGTCGAAACGGTCAAGAGTGAGCTCATTTGGCTCTCTGAGGGCCGGAAGGAAGCTTCCCGCCCTCTGGATAGGGCCGCAGATGACAAGCGGGAAAAACGCCGCGTAGGTGAAGAAATAGAAGGGGTCCTTCTCCGCTTCAACGCTTCCTCTGCTCACATCCGCTAGGTAGGAGATGAGGCGGAAGGTGTAAAAAGAAATGCCCAAGGGAACGAGCAGTTTCAAGCTCCAATCAGCATCGACAAACGATCCGCAGATGAAGGGAGTGTATTTGAAGAACAGAAGCGAAAGGAGCGAGACCAAAACGCCGGCAAGGAAAGAGGCTTTAGTGTTCTTCAGGGCGCAAAGGTAAACTATGCCTGTCGTTATGACAAGGTAAACGACGCACCACTTCGACAGGAAGACGTAAAAGAGCAAACTGGCCGCGAAGAGCAGCCATTTTCTCAGTCCCCTCGTCGGCTTCAGATGGAAAAGAAGAAGCGTCAGAGAAAGGAAAGCCAGGAATTTTAAAGAGAAAAAATCCATCCTAAGCCTTCAGTTTTCCTTCCGGTATCTTAAGTTCCTTCATTACGCCGACCATCAGGTCTTTAGTTTCCTGATCGGGCAGCGCCGCCAGGCACTGGCCCTCCCCCGTCTTCATTATGATGACCGTGGAGGCGTAGGCGCCTTCTTTCAACTCTTCCACGACGTAAGCCTTGAGTTCCGAGAGCGGCTGGCTCACGTAATCCCCTTTGCGGCTCAAATAATAGGCGCCCTCTCTTTTTTCAAGGGTGACTCTTATGGCCCTTCTCCTTTCCAACGAGCGCCAGATAAAGGAAATGCCGAAAGCGGCCGCGAGCGCGGAAAAGAGCCTGACCGGCTCGAAGACTTTTTCGATGTCGCTGCGGCATTGGAAGGCGAAGAAGATCAAAATAAGCGAGAAGATGAGAGCCGTGTTGATAAAGAGCGGCCTCGCGTTACGCCAGAAACTGCGCCTCCTTAGGCGGCGCAGTCTCAATAGTTCCTGGAAAGAGCCGGGCTCCTCCCAAACGATCTCTTCGCCTTTTTTGATCATTTGATGTTGACGGGAACGAAGTCGCCCGCTACAAGGTCGGCGGGAATGTCGCCGATCTTAACGGTGTAGAAACCCGTTCCGACCGCGAAGCGCGGGAGTCTCAGGACGGAGACGATGTCGGCGTGGCGGTCCGTGGCCGTGCAGTAGTTCTCATCCGGATACGAGGGACGGCGGGTAATGGGGCCGAGATCGGTCAGCTGGATGTTCTTGAAGACCTTCGCCATCTTGTCGGGATTGGCGCCGATCGGCTGATGGTTCTCCTCCAGTTTGGAGTTGAGGTACCCGGGCTGGGAGTTGTAGGCGTCGATCAGTTCGCCGCTGCGGTAAAGCCAGGTAAGCAGCGTCTCGTCGTTGTAGTTGATGACGGCGAAGGCTACGCAGCGGAGCTGCTTGGAGATGCGCTGGGCCATTTCGGAGACGACCTTGGCGTCGAGTTCGTCAAGCTCCTCGTCATAGATGACGGCGTCTCTTTCCATCATTTCGGAGGTGCCGTCCGACACGACGTAAGCGTGGCGGCCTTCCTCAGCCAAAAGTTTCAAGACCTGCTTCTGCTCAACTTTCAGAAGCGTGATGTTGGCGTAGTTTTTGGTAGTGATCTTCATATTTCGTATTTTTGTGTTGTTTATTTTTCAGCTTTTACGGTGTAGTGGCCCAGGAAAAGAATCGCGCCCGTCTCCTTCTCCCTGATCAGATAGACGAAAGGCTTGTTGAAGCGGATCTCTTTGGGCGGCTTCATCGCCATTCCGGTGCACT
>JAFYHD010000065.1 GCA_017539325.1 bacterium
AGGCTTTCGAACGCGGTCACGCGTTCCATAAGCGCCGAGAATTTCAACGGCGAAAAAGGATGCGGCGCCATGGCGGAAGAGGGCGTTCACGCCCGCGCGGCCAGGGAGCTGGGGCGGGGCTGGAAGGTTTCGCCCTGCGTCAAGCTCGCGCCTCACTCAACCTTCACCGTAGCCGGAATAGACGGCCCGGGCGCCATAAGGCACATTTGGATGACGGTGGACTGCAAGCTCTACCGCCAGTTATTGCTGAGGATCTATTGGGACGGGGAAACAAATCCTTCCGTCTGCACGCCGCTGGGCGACTTTTTCTGCCACGGCTGGTGCGAGAGGACCATAGTCAATTCCGTTCCGATCGTCGTCAACCCAAGCGGCGGTTTCAATTCCTACTGGGAAATGCCCTTCAGGAAAAAATGCCTGATCACCCTTGAGAATCTCTCCGAGGAGGAGCCGGAGTTCTTCTACCAGATCAACTACGTCCTGACCGGGATCCCGGATGACATGGCTTACTTCCACGCTCAGTGGCGCCGGATGAACCCCACGAGGGAAAAGGAAGAGTACGTCATATTGGACGACGTCAAGGGCAGGGGCCATTACGTCGGCACCTACGTCGCCTGGCAGCCCAACAGCAACGGCTGGTGGGGCGAGGGCGAAGTGAAGTTCTTCCTCGACGGCGACAGGGAATTCCCGACGATCTGCACCACAGGCACGGAAGATTATTTCGGCGGCGCCTGGGGATTCTGCGACAACGCTTTCAAGAGTTACCTTGAGTTCAGCTCGCCTTACTGCGGGCTTCCGCAGATCATCCGTCCCGACGGTTTCACAAAAGCCAACCTGCGTTTCGGGATGTACCGCTGGCACATTTGCGACCCCATACGTTTCAACGACGAGCTCAAGGTCACCATGCAGGCCCTTGGCTGGCGCAACAAGGGCCGTTTCCTTCCCCTCAGGGACGACATATCATCCGTGGCCTACTGGTACCAGACAGAGCCTCACAGCACTTTTAAACAGAACCTTGACCCTAATCATCTGGAGGTTATTTGAATATGAAATTGGAAAAGAATTCGAAGTTTCTCATTATCGGCGATTCGATAGGCGATTTCGGCCGCGCGCGCCCGGTGGGCGAAGGCTTGCACGCCGGACTTGGCACCGGCTTTCCGCGCGTCCTTGACAGCATTTTGAGGATCAAAGGGCCGGAATACGGCATCAGGGTCATGAACGTTTGCACGAGCGGCGACACTTCCAAAGCCCTGCTCGAGCGCTGGCAGAGCGACGTCATCGACCTCAAACCGGATTATCTCGCTATCGAGATCGGCATAAACGATGTCTGGCGCCACTTTGACGAACCGTACAGGAACGAGATCTTCATCTCGGTGGAAGAGTACGCCGCGAACCTTCAGAAAATGGTCGACATCACGAAAGGCTTGAAAGGCCTTTATTTCATTTCCCCGTATCTGATGGAGACGAATAGGAACGACGCTTTCCGCGCCATGATCGACAAGTACCACGACGCCATGAAGGCCGTGGCCGAAAAGAACGGCGCGACGTTTGTTGATCTGCAGGCGGCTTTCGACAAATATTTTGAGCACTTCCATCCGGTCTCGATGAGCTGGGACAGGGTGCATCCCGATCCAACCGGGCATTTGCTCATAGCGCGTACGATCGCGCTGGCGATCGGCTTAATTAGCGAGTAGCCCGTAGAAGAGCGCGCCGGCGACGGTGCGCTTCAGATAGTCCGAGCGTTCCTCGGGAGAAAGTTCCTTTTTCTGCTTTGCGGCGATCATGGCTTTCTCCTTTGCCTGCGCTTGTTCGATTGCTTCCTTCCTGGCCTTTTCCTCGGCGGCGCCCCGGCCCCGGTTAACGTAGGCGATGTCTTTGTAGTAGACCTCGGGATGGACGGAGACGAAAGTCCTGAAAGGCTTGCTGCCGACGACGGATTCCATGTTAGGAGGGCGCTTTATGGGATATTTGAAAGGCAGCCACCAGGAGAAATTGTAGGAGCCGAAGTCGGAGTTCACCGCCGAAGACTGTAGTCTAATGGCCCTGGTTTTGCTGCTGATCAAGGGTTTTCCGGAATCATCCTTGGTGTTGAAGAAAAGGTCTATGTTCACTTCCGGGCGCTCGAAGCAGATGGTCTGGGGAAGCTTGAAGTCGCTTACACATTTGTAAGCTTTCACCCTGACGCCGTCGCTTGAAAGGAGCGTGAAGTAATCGGCGATGTTGGCCGGGATCCTCACTTCGTTCTGAACGTCCAGAAAATTGTTCCTTAATTGGAAAGTAAGCCGGAAACCGAAGCCGTTCGTCAGGATCTGCTTGTACCTGGATCCCCATTTTTTAAGAAAGGCCGTGCGGTCTTTGGGCTTGGGCTCCTCCGCAACAAAAAGCTCCGCCATCTCAGCCTCGGCGAGGATCGGGTGCATGATGACGATAACTTCCTTCAGATTGTTCGTCATATTGTAATACGCGCAGACGTCGTCGCGATACTTCACGATCTGCTGTTTGGGAGTCAGGATCGGCTTGAGATCCGCTTCTTCCTCGAAGCGGACTTCCTCGGTATCGTTCGTTTCCTCAGCAAGCGCCGCGAGCGGAAGGAAAAGGAAAACAAGCAGTAGGAGCTTTTTCATTTAGTCCTGCTCCTCGTCGTTGAACTGCATCATGCAGAGCTTATAGTACATGCCGGACTCGTCCTTGATCAGTTCGTCGTGCGAGCCGACCTGCTGGATCCTGCCGTCCTTCATGACGAATATACGGTCGGCGTGGCGGATGGTGGAGAGGCGGTGGGCGATGGCGATGACGGTCCTGTTTTCGACCAGGTTGTCTATGGCTTCCTGGACCAGCCTTTCGCTCTCGGTATCAAGGGCGGAGGTGGCTTCGTCGAGGATCAGTATCGAGGGGTTCTTGAAGATGGCCCTGGCGATGGCCAGACGCTGGCGCTGGCCGCCGGAGAGCCGGACTCCGTGCTCGCCGATTATGGTGTTGTAGCCGTCCGGCATCTCCATGATGAACTCGTGGGCATTGGCGGCCATGGCGGCGGCTTCCACGTCCACCATGTCGTATTTCTTAAGCCCGTAGGCGATGTTGCCGGCGATGGTGTTGTTGAAGAGGATGGTATCCTGGCTTACCATGCCCATCTGTCCTCTGAGCGAGGAGAAAGAAAGATTTCTGATATCGATGCCGTCCAATGTTACGTTGCCTCTCGTGCAGTCATAGAAGCGCGGGATGAGGTTGGCGATCGTGGTCTTGCCGGAGCCGGAGGGACCGACCAACGCTATCATCTCGCCGGGTTTTATCGTGATGTCGATGTCTTCGATAACGTTGCCTTCCGCTTCGTCGTAAGAGAAATAGACATGGTTCAAGCGGAGCTCTTTCTGCATGGGCGGGGCGTCGATGGGGGACTCGCACTCCCTTATCTCGGGAACGGTGTCCAAAACCTCGTAGATGCGGTTGAGGGCGGCCTTGGAACGCTGGATGACGTTGTTCAGTTTGCCGATGCTTCGGAAAGGCTTGATGGAGAGGAGCAGGATCGTCAGATACGCGATGATCGTGCCAAAAGTGGCCTCGCCGGTCATGACCGAGATCAGAAGGAGGCTGCCGACCACGACAAGGCATAAGATGCCGGCCAGTTCGGTCAGGGGGTTGACCATCACATCGTTCCTGATGCCCGACATGCGCTGCTCGTAGTATTTTCTCAGCTGCCTTCTGAAACGGCCTATCTCGTACGCCTCGGTGTTGAAGGCCCTGACGATCCTGATGCCGGTGATGGTCTCCTGAAGGATGGAAACGATGTCCGCGATCTTCTCCTGAGTTTTCTTAGAGATCTTCCTGATCCTTTGTCCGATTATGATGATCGGCGCCATGATGAGCGGCAGGAAGATTGCGGAGAAGATGGAGACTTTCCAGTTCAGGGCCAAGAGCATGCAGGCGATGAAAGGAAGGCTGGAGATCTCGGCCACCGAGTCGGCCAGGCGCGCCGAGAGCGTGGCCTGCACGACGTTGACGTCGTTGGTAATGCGGGAAATGAGGTCGCCCGTCCTGTTGACGTTGAAATATCTGATCGGCAGTTCCTGCAGCTTGCAGTACATCATGTCCATCAGCTTGCAGACCATGCTTTGGGAAACGCCTTCCATAATGAGGTGCAGCGAGACAGAGAAGAATACTCTCAGAAGTATCATCACGAAAATGAAGAGCAAGAGGGCGCGCGCCAGTTTCGTGGGATTGATCGCGTTCAGTTTGTCCGCAATTTCCTCAACCTTAGTCATCCAGGAAGCGGGCAGCACCTGGCGGGTGGAATCGGGGATCTTTATGAGAAAGCGTTCTTCTTCCTTTTCCTTAGTTTCGCTTTTCTCCAACTTCTCGTCGAGTTTCAGTTTTGCCGAGATGTAGTTGTTGGTCAGCGGTCTGGCCGACCAGTAGCGCGAGACCTTGCACATCCATTCCGGCACTTCCTCCCGGTCGTTTGCGGTCAAAGCGGGCAGGATGCGGTCGGCGAAGGGGGCAATCGTTCCGACGCTGGCGAACTGCGTGGCGTTCACGCCTATCATGCAGACAATACCCACCAGGAGCTGGAACTTGTAGCTCAGGGCTAGTTTCGCGAATCTAAGAAAAGGACTTTTCATTTCTCTTTTTGCTGGTGCGCCAGGCGGGATTCGAACCCACAGCCTTCGGCTCCGGAGGCCGACGCTCTATCCAGTTGGGCTACTGGCGCTCAAATTATGCTGTGACGATTTTCGAAAGATCGGCGATCTTGGTCTGAATTGTTTCGGAAATGCTCTTCAATATGGCGAGCCTATTGGAGGCCACAGCCTTGTCGTCGGCGTAGATCCTCACATTGGTGAAGAAAGCGTCCAGGGGTCCGGCCACTTTGTCAGCCAAAAGTTTCACGGCTTTCCCGAACTCACAGTTCTCTATGAGAGCGTGGGCCTCGGGCTTTACGCTTTCCCAGGCGGACCAGAGCTCTTTTTCCTCTTTCTCGGTGAAGAGCGCGGGATCGACGGTCTCGGCCGCTTTGCCTTTCTTCTCGTCTTTGGCGATGTTGACGCAGCGCGTCAACATGTTGCAAAGCGTCAGGAATTCGGGATCCTTCTTCATTTCCTGAAGCTCCTTAGCTTTCAGGCTGGAGACGAGGATATCTGGCCAGGGGGAACCGAAGACGGCTTGGATAATGTCGTAGCTGATGCCTTCCTCTTTCAAGACGGTCTCGAAGCGGCCCATGAAAAGGGAAGAGATCTGTTTCTCAAGCTTCGCCTCGTCACTGTGGGGCGCGAACCAGCTTTCAGCGATCAGGCCGAGTTCGTTTTCCTGGACGGCGGCGGAGACGCCCATCTTTTCGGTGAACATGCTTACGATATTTTTCCTGAAGGAATCGCTGTCGGCTTCGAGAAGCTCAAGGGCGATCTTGATGAGAGCGCTCAGCTTGAAGCTTAGCTTGTGGGCTATTATGGTCTTCAGGAGGCCGAAGGTCTGGCGGCGCAGCATGTAGGGGTCGGCTGAGCCGGTGGGAGCGAGTCCGACGGTCACGCAGCCTATTATAGTGTCGATCTTATCAGCGATAGAAAGGATTGCGCCGGGAAGCGTCTCTGGCAGTTCGTCGCCGGCGCTCCTGGGCTTGTACATCTCCTCGATGGCGATGGCTTCTCCGGAATTCACCTTGTCAACGCGCTCGGCGTAGATCCTGCCCATGATGCCCTGCAGTTCCGGGAATTCGAAGACCATGGCGGTGGTGAGGTCGGACCTGGAGATGAGGGCGGCTTCAGAGGCGATCTCCGCGGCTTCCTCTTTCCCCGTCATTTCGCCAAGCTTCGTGGCGATGCAGGAGACTCTTTCCGTCTTGGAATAGTAAGTGCCGATGTCTTTCTGGAAGACCACGCTTTTAAGCCTTTCCCTGCGCTCCTTCAGGGTTACTTCCTTGTCCTCGTTGAAGAAGAAGCGGGCGTCGGACAATCTCGCAGAGATGACGCGCTCGTAGCCGGTCTTGATCAGCTCTTTTTCCTTGAGGTCGTTGTTGGTGACAGAAAGGAAAGCTGCTTCCAGATCCCCCTTAGCGTCGTAGCAGGGGAAGCTCTTCTGGTGCTTCTTAAGCGTCGTGATGAGCACTTCCGGAGGAAGCTCGAGATACTCTGGCGCGATGTCGCCTTTGACGCAGTTGGGATACTCCGTCAAGTTGGCGCAGATGTCGATAAGTTCTTCGTCCAAACGCTCCTCAAGGCAGCCGAACTTGAGCAGCTGCTCTTTTATGATATTCCTGCGTTCCTCAAATGAGAGGATGACGAAATGATCCTTGAGCAGTTTTTCGTACTCCGCGAAGTCGGCCGTCTTCATAGTGAAGGGGCCGGGGGCGAGGAAGCGGTGGCCCTTGATCTCCCTTGAGGCCTTGAGACCGTCAAGGTCGCAGTCGATGAGTTCATCCCCAAGCAGGCAGCAAAGCGAACGGATGGGGCGGGCGAAGGTCGTGGGCTTGACGTCCCAGCGCATGGATTTCGGGGAGCGCAGTCCCTTGATAAGCTCGGGGATCTTGTTCTTCAAAAGGTCAGAGGCGGCGTTTCCGCCTTCCTTTACGCGGGCGAAAAGATATTCCTTGCCGTTCTCCTCAATGCGCCCGACGCTTTCGATGGGAAGGCCCACCTTGCTGGCGAAACTGAGCGCGGCCTTGGTCGGTTCGCCGTCTTTGAAGGAAACGGAGACGGGCGGTCCTTTAACGTCGCTTTCTTTTACGGCCTGCGTTTCCGCGATGGATCCGCAGAAGAAGGCGAGCCTTCTGGGCGTCCAGGCGCAGACGACTTCTTTGTGTTCCAGCATGGCGGAAGTCAGGAAAGCTTCAAGAGCCTCTTTCATTTGGGAAGCGTAGCTGGGAAGGTAGGAAGCGGGGAGCTCTTCAGTTCCGATCTCTAAAAAGAATGGCAAGCTCATTTTTCCTCCTTGTCTATGCCTTTTACGACCCTGTAGCACTTGGCGCAGTTAAGAGCCATGTTCCTTATCCTGGCGATGAAAGCAGTCCTTTGCGTTACGCTGATGGCGCCCCTGGCGTCCAACACATTGAACCAATGCGAACAGTTCATGAGCCACTCGTAGGCGGCGTAAGGGATCTTTGCCTCGAGAGTTTCCTGGCATTCCTGCTCGGCCTGGGTGAAGAAGCGCCAGTGCCTGTCAAGCGTCGCGTGCGAGAAACTGTAGTCGGAGAGCTCATACTCGAACATCTTGCGCATGTCGCGGTAAGTGACGCCTTCCGTCCACTCGATATCCATCACATGGTCCTTGCCCTGGACGAAAGCGGCGATGCGTTCCAACCCGTAGGTCAGTTCCAGCGTCACTGGCTTCATTTCAAAGCCGGCCATCTGCTGGAAATAAGTGAACTGCGAGATCTCGGTGCCGTCGCAGAGGATCTGCCAGCCGAGGCCGGTCGCGCCCAGAGTGGGGGATTCCCAGTCGTCCTCCTCGAAGCGGAGGTCGTGGATCCTCGGGTCGATGCCGATGGCCTCGAGGCTCTTCAAATAAACTTCCTGGGCGTTCACGGGCGAAGGCTTGATGATAGCCTGGAACTGATGGTGCTGGTAAAGTCTGTTGGGGTTGTCGCCGTAGCGGCCGTCGGTCGGACGGCGGGAAGGCTGAACGTAAGCGACCTTCCAGGGGTCGGGCCCCTGGACGC
>JAFYHD010000066.1 GCA_017539325.1 bacterium
GTCTTTTCCGGCCGCAACAAGGATATGAACCTGGCGCAGTTCGCCATCTACCGCCTCGGCTACGATGCCTCAGCCGGTTCCAAGGACATCCTTAAAAAGCTCGCCAAAGGCGAGAACAAAACTTTGGCCGACACGGCCAAGGAAGCGCTGCTCATAAAATGACGGAAAAGGAAAGAAAGGCGACTCTTGTCAAAGCTGTGAAGGCCGCTTATCCCAAAGCTGGCTGCTCCTTGAAGCACAGGAGCGTCTGGCAGCTTTTGTGCGCCACGATCCTTTCCGCCCAGTGCACCGACGAAAGAGTCAACCTTACGACTCCCTCCCTTTTCAAGGCTTATCCTACGCCCAAAGCCCTGGGCGAAGCCAACCAGGAAGACGTTGAAAGATTGATCCGCTCCTGCGGCTTTTACAGAAACAAGGCCAAAAGCATCATCGCCGCCTCAAGGTTAATAGCGGAAAATTTCAAGGGCCGCGTGCCGAAAACAATGGAAGAGCTCACGGAGCTTCCCGGAGTGGCCAGGAAGACCGCCAACGTCGTTTTAGGGACGGGTTACGGCATCAACGACGGCATAGTGGTCGACACGCACGTCTCGAGGCTCTCGAACCGCCTGGGGCTTACAAAAAACACAGAGCCGGAAAAGATAGAAAAAGACTTGATGAAGATCGTCCCGAGGGAGGAGTGGACCGATTTCAGCCACCAGTTGATCGCTCACGGCCGCGCGATGTGCCAGGCCAGAAATCCCAAATGCTCCGAGTGTCCGCTAATATCCCTTTGCCCACAAAAGGGCACGAAGTGATTGACTTTGAAAAAACAGGAGAATAATAAATGAAAAATTTTCTTCTTATCGCTACCGCCATGATTTTCTTTATGGCTGGAACGACATTAGCCGACACTGTCACGCAAGAAGTCGCGAACGTCCAAAAATACGTTAAGGGTAAGACTACGCTTAAGCTGAGCGGAACGCTGACCGAGACTGCCATGCAAGCGCTTGCCGGAGGTTCGAACAGCGTCTCTGTCTGCAACAATCTCGGCAGTTACCTTTCTGTTCCGACATTGTTTCCGGAAAGCAAGAAAGGTTACGGGACAAAGACCGGTAGTCAGAAGATATCCGTCAAATCGAAAAACGGAAAATTCAGTTGGACAGAAAAAGACGTTGCCGCGAATTTCGCTTTTGTGGTAGGGAATGAAAGCATATCTCCAACCAAAGCCACATTGAAATCCTCCGGAACGATAGACACGAAAGATATCGATAACTTCAAAACACAAGAGGCGGCCGTCTTGGACTTGCTGGCCTATGAAAAAGGCTCTGAAAGCGTCGCGGCCTACACTTTCACTCCGGAAAGCACAGGCAATAATTTTACGCACGCGAATAAAGGTGCAGATCTGCAAGTCAAGTTTTCCGCCAATTCCAAGGGCAAGGCGACGGCGACATTCAAACTTCTCCCCAACGCAGCTTCTCCTGCGTTCACCGGAGAATCCCCTGTAGATCCTCCTCCGGCAGTAACAAACAGATTGTACATGGTCATTGATCTTTCAGGAGGCCCAAGTGCCGAAAGCTATCCGATAAGCTATCTCAACGAAGTTCCCGAAGGCGGCTGGACGGAAGAATACAAGACCACAAAGATGGTGTTGAGCAAGATTGAGGCTGGCAAATTCACCATGGGCAGCCCCGAGGACGAACTGGGAAGATACGATGATGAAGTTCAGCACGAAGTGACTTTGACCAAGCCTTTCTTCGCGGGCGTGTTTGAAGTTACGCAGAAACAATATGAACTGATAATGGGAAACAATCCGGCGCATTATCTGGGAGATGCACGTCCTGTGGAATGCGTTTCATACGATATGATCCGCGGAAGCGACAAGGGTTCCGGCTGGCCCGCAAACAGCGATGTTGACGAGACCTCTTTCCTGGGCGTTCTGCGCGCCAAGACCAATCAGGCTTTCGATCTGCCCACGGAAGCGCAGTGGGAGTTTGCCTGCAGAGCAGGCACGACCACAGCGCTTAACAGCGGCAAGAATTTGAGTGGTACGATTAGCTGTGCGAACTTGGCTGAGGTCGGCCGCTGTTATGGCAATATGAATGACGGAAAGGGCGGATATAA
>JAFYHD010000067.1 GCA_017539325.1 bacterium
ATGGCGGAAGGCGAAATACTCTTCTCCGCCAAACTGAAAGAACAGCCTGGATCCTTCCGCGCTTTCGCCGCCGCCATTGACGGCCACGACGTGACGGAGTTCAACTACCGCCATTCGGACGACACGAAAGCTTACGTCTTCGTCGGCATCAGGCTCGCGCCTGGGCAGAAGCGGGAGGAGCTTTACGCCAAACTGAACGAATTGGGCTACGAGATCTGCGACCTGACCGGGAATCTGCTCGCCATGACGCACGTCAGGTACATGGTGGGAGGACATGCCAACCTAAAGGGCGAAGAGACGCTCTTCCAGTTCGAGTTCCCGGAAAGAGCCGGAACGCTGAAGAACTTCCTGGACGCCATGGGAACCAAGTGGGACATCACGATGTTCCACTACCGCAACCTGGGCGCCAGCGTAGGCAGGATCTTCATGGGGCTCATGGTCCCGCCTGAAGAGAAAGAACAGCTGAACGAAGTCCTGAAGAACCTGGGATACCACTACACCATCGAGAAGAACAACCCCGCATACGAATGCTTCCTGAGATAAAACTTTAAATCAAGGATTAAAAAATGAGCAAAAAGATCCTCAACACAGAGAAAGCCCCGTCCCCTATCGGCCCCTACAACCAGTCCGTTGAAGCCAACGGTTTCCTTTTCGTTTCCGGCCAGATCCCCATCGTGCCCGAGACCGGCGAACTGGTAAAAGGCCCGGCCGCCGACCAGGCCAGGCAGTCGCTTAAAAACCTCGGCGCCATTTTGGAAAACGCCGGCTTAAGCTTTGAGGATGTGGTCAAGACCACGGTCTTCCTGTCCGACATCAACGATTTCGCCGCTGTCAACGCCGTCTACGGGGAATGCTTCCCCAGCGACACCGCGCCGGCCAGAAGCTGCGTGGAAGTGGCCAACCTTCCCAAAGGCGTGGCCGTTGAGATCGAAGTTATCGCCGCTTTGAAAAAATAACGAGTACCCCTATGAAAGCTCCCCGATACGAATTCACGCCTTTCGGTTACCTCGACAATCCGGCGCACACCGCGCATCTGCACATCTCCGGCGTCGTCAGGTCCGTTCCGCCGTTGGGCTTCGGATTCTGGAAGCGCTCGCTTCCCTGGACCTACGCCAGCGGCGTCTGCCCCAGCTTCAACAACTACCTTTCCTTCCTCAGACTCTCCCTTATCACGGATAAGGTCAGGATCTCCAACATGCAGGAAGCGAAAGCCCAGAACGTCTGTTCGAAGATCCACAGCAAAAACTTGATGAGCTACGACTGGGAAGGCCACGGCCTGAGCTTCAGCGT
Organism: bacterium; assembly: GCA_017539325.1. Taxonomy (GTDB): domain Bacteria; phylum Auribacterota; class UBA3054; order UBA3054; family UBA3054; genus UBA3054. Next base: position 1,291 of record JAFYHD010000067.1, read on the forward strand.
CACCTATCTCCTGGCCGACGAAGAGACGATCGCCTGCGACTTCGAGATCAGAAACGAGCTCTTCGAAGAACAGAAAGTGACGCTCAGAGTCTCAAACCTCTACGGCTTTGTCGAGAAGCACTGGTGGGGCAGCTCGGGCGTTGTCAGCCGCTATGTCTCCGAAAAGAAAGCCTGGATAAACAAGATCTGGGAAGGCGGCGCCGTCTTTATCATGGGCGCCGACGACGCGCCCTTGAGGACCGGACTGAAATTCTACAAGGAAGGAGATGACCCCTCGGAGTGGGTCGGCGACGAACTGAACGACCTTAGCTACGGCACCAAAGAGTTCAGCGAGGTAGCAGGCGCGGAGTCCTTCTCCGACTACAGTTTCACCCTCGACGGGAAATCCTCCAGAACAGGACATTTTTACCTTGTCAGGGAAAGGAACGAAGCCTACGCCTGGCGCAAGTTCTGCAAGATAAAACTCGACTACGACATTGTCAAGCACAAAAAGATGGCGGAGGACGAGAAATTCTATTCCCTAACTCCAATCTTGGATGGCGACTGGAGCGACAGCTGGAAACAGGGCTGGGTCCAGGACTGGGAAACGCTGAGAATGACCGTCAGGCCGCCCGTGGGCATCTACACGACTCCCTGGGACGCCATGCAGATCTTCTCTCCCCGCTGCGTCCTGGGCGAAACGCACCTCGACATGATGTGCTTCGCCTACGCCGATCCTGAGACCGCCAAGGAAGTCATCTACGGCTGTTTCAAGGACGCGCCCATGCCGAACGTCCCCTGCTCTAGGGAAGACGGATCCATGAACATGATCGGCGCCGGCGGTTCCGAATGCGGTACAAGCCCGGTCTGGGGACTTCCCTTCTACGTCATCCGCTCGATCTATTTCCGCGAACACGACCTTTCCTGGCTGAGGAAACTTTATCCTTACCTCAGGGCCTTCATCAGCTGGTGGCTTGAGAACAGGACGGACGCCGAAGGCTGGTTTCACTGCAATAACTCCTGGGAATCCGGCCAGGACGGCAGCAAGCGTTTCACCTTCGACGGCTGCAACGAATCCGACGTGGTCGATTTCGTCCGCACCGTGGACGTTGAGGCCGTCATGGCGCACGCCATGGAATCAATGGCGATCTTCGCCAAGCAGCTTGGTCTCGAGAACGACATTCCCTATTGGCAGGACATGGCGAAAGAACGCATCAAACGCACCCGCGAGATGTTCTTCGAGGGCTGGTTCAGGGATTTCGACGCCCGCAGCAACAAGCCCATCGTGCTGAAGGACTACTACGACGTCATGATGCTGCTTCCCATTACGGTTGGCGTCGCGCTGCCGCAGCAGATTGAAGAGATGCGCTCAAGCTTCAAATATTTCATCGAGAATCCGAAGCTGATGCTTGAGTGGCCCTCCTTCCAGTTCCCCTTCACCGAGGCGGCCAGGCGCGCCAAACAGACGGAAATGGTCAGCGACCTTCTTCTGGCCACCGGCGACCGTGTCTACGCAAGGGAGACCAGCCGGGACGTCCGTCCTCTGGCCAGCAGGCACAAAACGACCTTCCCCAACTGCTTCCGCTACAAGATGCCAGGCCAGGCTTCGGAGTTCTGGCCGCTGACGCCTGATCCGGTCTGGGAATGCGGCGCCGAGCACTACGGCTGGGGCGCCACGCTTCCCACCATGGTGATCAGGAATATCTTCGGCATAAGGGAGCTTGAGACGGACTATCCATCTATCGAGATCAGCCCGACCGTCCCCACGAGCTGGAAGGCAGGATCGTGCTATGGACTCACCAATTTCCACATCGGGCCTTTCGCCTTCGATATTTTCCTTACTCCAATGGAAAACGGGGTGAAGGTAACTATTGATTTTGCGACTCCCGAGGCGCAGCACATAGAGAAAGTTCTCAAACCCGGTGAAAAGCTAACGTTCTGAAAAAATGACAAAAGCCATAAAATATCTCATCTTCCCGCTTCTTCTGGCCGCGATACTTCTGGCCTATTATCCCAGCATAGACTCGTCGTACCATCTGGATGATTTCGAGACCATCGTCGAGAACGATCTTGTGGACGCCCATCTTGTGCCGCTCATCAAGAAGTATCCTACCAGATGGCTGGTTTTCTTATCCTACTGGGTCGGTCTCAGACCGTCTGTGACGAATTTTATCGGCAAGATCTTCACCCCCGAGAGCGCCCAGCTGGTCTCGCTGCATCTCTTCAATTTCTTCCTGCACGCCCTGAACGCCTGGCTGGTCTACCTAATAACGATCCCGCTTCTGCTTCCCTTGAGACTTAGGGACAAGCTTGACAAGGTCGACGCAAGCACGCATCTCGCGGCGGCGCTCGCCGCCTTCTTCTACGCTTTGATGCCGCTGCAGACCATGCCGGTCATATACATAGGTCAGCGCTTCACGCTGTTTTCCGCCTTCTTCTATTTCCTGGCGCTGTACTTCGTAACGAGGGCTTATTTCGCACACTGGCGCAAATCGATAGCCATTCCCTGCGCGATCATTTCCTTTGTCATCGGCCTCTTCTGCAAGGAGACCATCGTCACGGCGCCGGTCGCCTGCATCGTTCTGCTGTGGCTCTTCGAAGCCAGCCCGGAATTGAAATACCTGAAATCGCACCAGAAAAAGTATCTCGCGCTGGAACTCCTAGGCGTCGTGTTCCTATTCCTCGTGCTTCCGGCCTTGGTCTTCTGCCATCTGAACAAGTGGGATCCCGCGCTCATCAGCGGCTCCTTGAAGAGCGTGGGCGGCATGAGGCACATCGACTACAACGTCGAAGGACTTTCTAGGCTCACGTACTTTTTGACGCAGCCCTTCGTGATCCTCTACTACGTCGCGCTTTTCTTCATGCCGGGGCTCCTTTGCATCGACCATGACATACCGCTCTGCTCCAGTTTCCTGAGCTGGCAGTGGATCGTTCCCGCCGCCATTTTGATCGCCTGCTGCGTGGTCTTCTACAAAGTGCGGCACAAATATCCCCTTTCGAGCTGGGGCTTCTTCTTCTTTGTCTTCCCGCTTCTGCCGCAGAGTTCTTTCGTGCCCACCCTCGACCTTTGCTTCGAGCATAGGATGTACCTGTCGGTGGCCGGTTTGGTCTGGCTTTGCACTGATCTAATCAGGATAATGTGCGGGAATCTCCCCAAGGCCTTCACCTACGCCGTGAGAGTGCTGCTCCCCGCGGCGCTTCTGGTCTACTCCGTGGCGACTTTCCAGCGGAGCAGGGACTGGAGAAGCGAACTGACGCTCTGGGGCGACGCCATGACGAAAGCGGGAAACAAACAGAGAGTGATGATCAACTACGCCTCGGCCTACCTTGGCGAGACCGGCGACCACGAATACGTCATCAACCTTTTGTCGGAAAACATGCCCAAATGGCACATAGTCCATCCCAGGGCCTTCGCTCTCTTGGGCAGCGCCTACCAGCTGGCGGGCGAAACAAAATACGCCATCAACAATTATCTTTCCGCCATCGACTGCGACAAGGACAATCCCGTTTTCCGCTACAACATCGCGATCCTCTACCTAAGTTCCGGAAAACCCGATTCGGCCCTTAAGCAGTTGAACCGCGCCATACAGCTCAACCCTGATTACGCCGACGTCTACTATCTGCGCGGCGTGGTCAACCGCTATCTGAAGCGCAACAAATCCGCCGTGAAGGATTACGAAAAATATCTCTCGCTCGCCCCCCACGGAGAAAATTCCGAGGATGCCGCCGAGCAGCTCAAAGCATTAAACGAACAATCAAAATAAGGAGTCCAAGATGAAAAAACTTATCCCCTTCTTACTGCTTTTCCCGCTTTTAGTTTTCGGCGAAGAAACCGCTGAGAAGATCGAATTCAAAGAAGTCTCCGTCGCCCCTGAGTATCTGACTGAGAAAGCCGACACCGACGCCATAGAGGTTGGCGTGGTCGAGATCGTCGAGGCCGGAGAAGAAGCCGTTCCCGCTGAGGAAGACGAAGAAGAGGAGGAGGAAAATCCTTTCTCCAACACTTACCTGGCCGGCCCCGCTGAGATATTGGCTTCTCTGGGCGTTCCCCTGGCCTTCACCGGCGTGGGAGCCGGCTGCGGCATAATCCCTGCCACGCAAAGCTACGGCGGCATGGCCATAACCCCCCTGACCGTTGTGGCGGGCACTACGGTCGGCGCTGTCTGCGGCGCTCTGTTTACTCCCTGCATCGCCCTGAAAGGCGTGTTTGACACCTTCACGCTGGGTGCTTTCATTGACGAGGAATATGACATCACCGATTCCACGGATATCGTGGAGAACCAAGTCGACTTCATGAACGACATTGCGACTCTCAACAATCCTTTCGATGATGATGAGGTGATAGAGATAGTTGTGGAAGACGAAGAAACGGAAGAGGAAGAGGAAGCCGAAGCCGAACCCGAGCCCGAAACTGAAACCGAAACCGAAGAAGAATAATGTCAGAAAGCAACAACTATCAGGTCTTGGCCAGACGCTGGAGGCCGCAGCGCTTCTCGGAAGTCGTGGGCCAGGATCACATCGTCACCACGCTGCAGAACGCCATCAGCCAGAAACGCGTCGGCCAGGGGTACCTCTTCATCGGCACTCGCGGCACGGGCAAAACGACCATTGCTCGAATCCTGGCTAAGGCTCTGAACTGCCAATCCAGTGACGGGCCGGTGACCGAGCCTTGCTGCGAGTGCGCCAGCTGCCAGGCCATAAAGGAAGGCAGTTCTCTCGACGTCATCGAGATCGACGGCGCCAGCAACCGCACGATAGACAACATCAGGCAGATCAGGGACACCGTTTCTATCGCGCCCGTGTCCAGCCGCTACAAGATCTACATCATCGACGAAGTCCACATGCTGACCAAGGAAGCCTTCAATGCGCTTCTGAAAACGCTTGAGGAACCGCCGGCGCATGTGAAGTTCTTCTTCGCCACGACCGATCCGCAGAAGATCCCGCCCACCATCATGTCCCGCGTGCAGAAATTCGAGCTGCACCGCATGGATTGGAACACGCTGAACTCTTACCTTTCCATGATGGCGGAAAAGGAAGGCCTCAAGGCGACGCCTTCCGCGATAGCTGCGGTCGCCAGGGCCGGCAACGGCAGCATGCGCGACGCGCTCTCCGTCTTTGACCAGGTCTTGGCCTGGGGCGGCGAAAACGTAACGGAAAAGGACGTGGCTGCGTTGCTGGGCCTGACCAACCGCGAGATCATAACAGAGCTTTCCGACGCCATCGTCAAAGCCGACTATGAAAGCGCCCTGAGATGCGTCGGAAAGGTCATGGAAGGCGGACGTGACGCCGAGCAGTTCATACTGAGTTTGGTGCAGTTCTACCGCAACCTGGCCGTCCTTAAGGTGTCCAGGGAACCGGGCAGCCTCCTGGAGGAAAGCCCGGAATACATGGCAGAACTTGAGAAAGCCTCCGAAGGCTACACGGTAAGCCAGATCACTTCCGCAATCGATGAGCTTCTGCAGATCCTGCCGAAACTCTCGGCGACCGAAGCCAAACAGACCATACTGGAACTGGCCGTCCTCAAGCTTATACACGTAAGGTCGCGCATCAGCGCGGACCTTATCTTCGCGAAATTGGAGGAGCTCGAGAAAGGCTCCGTGACCTTGGAAAAAGAAAAAGAGACGAAAGAACCTAAGAAACAGGAAGCGCCGGAGGGCGACGTGGCTTTGGCCAGGCAGCTATTCCCCGGCAGCCGTTTGGATAAAAAACAATAAGCATTAAGGAAGTCAAATGAAAAGAACGCATTCCTGCAACGCCCTGAGGGGCGCGGATCAGGGAAAGGATGTTACGCTTTGCGGCTGGGTGAGACGCCGCAGAGCCTTGGGAAACCTCATATTCGTCGACCTCAGGGACAGAGAGGGCATAACGCAGATCGTCTTCGATCCGGCCGCCGCTCCCGAAGCCTATGAAGTCGCCAAAGACATCAGGGGCGAATACGTAATCTGTGTCAACGGAAAAGTCCGCTCGCGCGGCGACCAGATAAACAAGGACCTGCCGACCGGCGAAATAGAAGTCCTCGCCTCCTCCATCAAAGTATTCAACACCGCCGAGACTCCGCCTTTTCATTTGGAAAACGAAGACCCCACCGACGATCTTAGACTGCGCTACCGCTACCTCGACCTTAGAAGAGCGCATCTTCAGAAGGCCTTGGGACTGCGTCACAAAGTCGCCCTGGCCGTTCGCAACTGTCTCGATTCTCTTGGATTCTGGGAAATAGAGACGCCTGTGCTTTCCAAATCGACTCCGGAAGGCGCCAGGGACTACCTTGTGCCAAGCAGAGTGCACCACGGCAAATTCTACGCCCTGCCGCAGAGCCCGCAGCTTCTAAAGCAGCTTCTGATGGTGGCCGGCATGGACAAGTACTTCCAGATCACCCGCTGCTTCAGGGACGAGGACTTGAGAGCCGAGCGTCAGCCGGAGTTCACCCAGATCGACCTTGAGATGTCTTTCGCCGAGAAAGAGGACGTCTTCGAGGTCGGCGAAGCCGTTATGAAGACGGCTTTCGCCACCGCCGGCTACGAGATAGAAACTCCCTTCCCGCACATGACCTGGCAGGACGCCATGGACGGCTACGGTTCCGACAAACCGGATCTGCGCTTCGGGATGGTCATCCAGAACGTTACGAATATCTTCAAAGGCTGCGCCTTCCCACCGTTCGCTTCCGCCCTGGAAGAAGCCGGCAGCGTCAGATGCATCAAGGTAGAAGGCGGTGCCTCTCTCCCCCGCCGCAGGCTCGACGAACTGAACGAAGTCGCCAAGAAAGAAAAAGCCAAAGGCATCTTCTACGTCAAATATGAAGCGGAAGGACGCAAGTCCCCCATGAAAGGCCTGACCGACGAAGAATGGGCCGCGCTTGAAAAACAGATGTCCCCCGCCGAGGGCGATCTCTTGATCCTTTCCGCCGGGCCGGCTCTCACCGCCTGCAAAGGCCTGGGCGCCGTGAGGCTGCAGCTTGGCCAGGAACTGAAGCTAATTCCGGAAAACACTTTCGCCTTCACCTGGATCACGGACTTCCCGCTCTTCCAGTACAGCGAGGAGGAAGGACGCTGGGTCAGTGAACACCATCCCTTCACCTCCCCCAACGCTCTTGATTTCGACATTCTGGAATCCGACCCCGGACATGTCAGGAGCAACAGCTACGACCTCGTCATCAACGGCTACGAAGTCGGCTCCGGCTCCGTCCGTATCCACGACTCCAAGCTCCAGGACCGCATCTTCAGGCTTCTGAAGCTCGAGCCGCAGCAGATCGAGGACCGCTTCGGATTCTTCATCAACGCGCTCAAATACGGCGCCCCGCCGCACGCCGGCGTCGCCTTCGGCCTCGACAGGCTGACCATGCTTCTGACCGGCCGCAACAACATCAGGGACGTCATCGCCTTCCCGAAGACTCTGAAGGCGACCGACCTTATGTCCGACGCGCCCTCCACAGTCAGCCCTGAACAGCTTGATGAACTGGCTATCGCCGTAACGAGAACCGAAGAGGAAGAACTTCAGGGATGAGATTCTCCTGGCGATATCTTCTGGTGATACCCGGGCTGTATCTGGCTTTCGCCATACTTCCGCCGCTTTTTGCCAACAACTTCATCTTCCGCGACCACGTCGCCAGGAAGATCTCGAAGTCGTGCGGATGCCGGGCGGACGTTGTCGACCTTAAGCTCTCGTCCTGGACGGGCAGATTCAAGATCGACATCCCGGCGCTAGACCTTTACGAAGCGAAGAGCGGCAAAGCAGTAATGAGCCTCGACTACATCCATTTCGAGATGTGGCCGCACCAGATCTTTTCGCCCTTCTTCGGCATGGAGAAAGGAAGCGTTCGTACCATGGAATGGGTCAGGGCAAGAGAAAGAGTCAAAACTTTCCTTTCGGCCGTACCGTATCTCAACGTCAGCGAACTCCAGTTCTGGGAAGACGAGTCCCGCCCTGCCTATTTCCAAAGGATCCGCTTCGACGCCAAAAAGAAAAACGGCTGCCTTGAATTCAACATAAGCTGCGACGTGGACTGCCCTGCTCTCAGCGAGAGCGCGCTTTCCATGAGGGGCCGCTACGACCGTACTCAGAGCTCTCTCTTTTTGGACCATCTTAGCTTTACGGGACACAAACGCTCCGCCGCCAAGACGATCCTGGACGGCAGGATCGTGGAGGACGTCTCCGACGTGCCTTTCACCCTGGATTGCGACTGCATAGTAGACAAGGACAAACTTGAGCTTAACGGCATCTCGTTTATGGCGGACAGATTCCTTTCCACCGGAAGCATCCTGAAAACGAAAGAGGGCCTGACCTTCCTTTTGAACGGCAGCGGCAATTTCACCAAGGAGCTCGCCCAGCTCTGCGGGCTGCAGCACCGCGTCTCGCATTTCGATTCGCTCGACTGCCGCTTGGAAGGCAATCCCGATGAAAACGGGAAACTTCTCACCAAAGGGGATCTGACCTTCAAGAGCGGCCGCCTCTGGGGCATTGAGCTGGAAGGAGCGAAGCTTTATTTCAGCGCTCTGAACGACCACCTCTCCAGCCTTTCTTTGACTTCCGGTTTTTGGCAGGGCAAAGCGACGATCAATTCCATGGAGCGCGTACTCGAAAAGGGAGCCAGCCTGCTCGAGACCAAGATCGATCTGAAGGACGTTTCCATGAGCGACATGCTGGAGCACTTCAAATGCAGCGGCAAGATGCCGGGCGGCGTCTGCTCTCTTTCGGCCGAGCTCTCCCTTACGAACGGCAGTCTGGCCGCGCTTTTCGACGGCGGCGAGGAAACGCTTTCCAAACTTTACGGCAAGGGAGTGATCAGCGCCAAAAACGTCAACCTCAGTTACTTTACCGACCGCGACTGGCAGGAAGGCAAAGTCCCTGTCTTGCTGCAGCGCCTGTTGGGTGCCGGTGCGACTATAGCAAAAGCCAAAGAGGAGCTCCCCTTCCTTCAGCAGATCATGCAGTCTCTGGGGAAGGAGAAACTGAGGAACTATTCCGCCAGTTTTACCATAAAGGACGGTAGGATAATCTCCCCCGCCACGACTTTGAACGGGAACATGGGCGAGATCAAGGCCAGCGGAAGCTGTTCGCTTATGGGCGAAATGGATTACAGGCTCCAGATGAGGCTTAACAAAAAATTCTCCGATCAGTATGCCAAGCAGCCGCTGGCTTCCCTTTTCATCCAGGACGGCGCCATCGAGATCCCGATCAAACTGACCGGCAGCATCCGCTCCCCCAAAGCCACGCTCGACCTGTCTCCCGAAAAGAAAGCCGTCTTCGAGGACCGCGTGCTGCAGCTGGTGACAGACTTTTATAACGACAAGCTAGGCTCCGCCGCCAAAAGGTTCCTTGGCGAAAACGAAAGCGGCGACCTTATGCAGAAAATTGAAAGCTCCGTGAAAGAACTTTTGAAGAAACTACTCTGACGATCATGCTCTCAAACATTCGCAACTTTTGCATCATAGCCCACATCGACCACGGCAAGACCACTCTTTCCGACCGCTTTTTGGAACTGACAGGCGCGGTCGCCAAAAGGGAGATGGTCGACCAGGCCCTTGACGACATGGATCTCGAAAGGGAAAGAGGCATCACGATAAAATCCCATCCGGTGAGGCTCAACTACACCGCCCCGGACGGCCAGACTTACATACTGAATCTCATCGACACTCCGGGGCACGTGGACTTTTCCTACGAAGTCTCGAGAAGCCTCGCCGCCTGCGAAGGCGCGATACTGCTCGTCGACGCTTCCCAGGGCGTGCAGGCCCAGACCGTCGCCAACGTCAGGATGGCTCTCGAGCACGATCTGAACATCATTCCGGTCCTAAACAAGATCGATCTCCCAAGCGCCGACATCAACTACTGCTCGCAGCAGATCATCGATCTGATCGGCGGGACGAAAGACGAGATACTGAAAGTCAGCAGCAAGACCGGCGAAGGTCTTGAAACGCTATTGGAGCACATCATAAAGGACGTTCCTCCGCCGAAGGAGCCGGTTGACGACAAGCTCAGATGGCTCATCTTCGACTCCGTTTACGACCCTTACAGGGGCGTCATCGTCTACGGCCGCGTCTTTTCCGGCGGGATCAAAAAAGGCACGAAAGTCCGCTTCATGTCGAACGGTCTGGAATACGAAGTGATCGAGGCCGGCACTTTCACGCCGCACATGAAGGCGGTCGACGAGATCAAGCCCGGCGAAGTGGGATACTTCACGGCGCTCATAAGGGACGCCTCGCACGTCAGGGTCGGCGACACCGTGACCATAGCCGACGATCCGGCTCCGGAACCTCTGCCCGGCTTCAAGGAATTCAAGCCCATGCTCTTCTCGGGCTTCTATCCCGTCGACACCAGCGATTACGAGGATTTCAAGAAAGCTCTGGAAAGGCTGAGGCTGAACGACGCCTCCTTCACCTATGAGCCGGAGACTTCCATCGCGCTGGGCTTCGGCTTCCGCTGCGGTTTCCTTGGTCTTCTGCACATGGACGTCATCCAGGAGAGGCTGGACAGAGAGTTCAACATGAACCTGATCGCCACCACGCCCAGCGTGATCTACCGCATTACGAAAAAGGACGGCACAGTGCTTGAGATCGACAATCCTCTGCGCTTTCCGGATCCCAGCGAGATATTGAAGGCCGAGGAGCCTTTTGTGGCGGTCAACATCATCACGCCGACCGACCGCATCGGGACCATCATGCAGCTGGCCCTCGACCGCCGCGGCGAAATGAAAGGGACGGAGTCATTGGACCCCATGCGTTGCGTCTTGCACTTCGACATGCCGCTTAACGAGATCATCACCGACTTCTACGACAAGATCAAGAACATGACGAGCGGATACGGCAGCATGGATTATGAGCCCATAGGCTTCAGGGAGGGCGAACTGGTCAAGCTGGACCTTCTTCTTAACGGCGAGCCGGTGGACGCCTTCTCGATGATCGTGCACAAGGACCGGGCTTATCCCAAGGGCCGTCTGCTGGCCGAGAGATTGAAAGAGGTGCTGCCCCGCCAGCAGTTTGCGGTCGCGATCCAGGCGGCGGTCGGCGGAAAAGTCATCGCCAGGGAGACCATCAACGCCCTGAGGAAAGACGTTCTGGCCAAGTGCTACGGCGGCGACATAACCAGGAAACGCAAACTGTTAGAAAAGCAGAAGGAAGGCAAGAAGAAGATGAAGCAGATCGGCAAAGTCTTCATTCCCCAGAAAGCCTTCATTGAAGTTTTGAAATCGGAAGACTAAATGCAAAAATACGTCCAGGAAAAAAAGACCGTGGCTCTGGGAGCCGGATTCTCGATGTTCGGGTACTTTCTGTCCACTCTGATGGGGCTCCTTACGAACGTCATCCTTTACTGGCGCTTCGACCACTCCCAGGCCTCTTCCGAACTCAACATCTGGATCATCGCCTTCTCTTTCTTCGCGATCCTCGAACCCTTCGCGAGGCTCGGCCTTTCCGATGGCGTCCAGCGCTTCATCGGCGTCCACTGGGTCGACAAGGACTGGGGCCGCATCAAGGGCGTCATCAAGGGTGCCTTCCAGCTTTCCCTTGCCGCGTCTGTCATCATGATAGCCTGCGTCTTCTTTTTGGCGCCGCACATTGCCAGCCACTATCTGAAGGGCCAGGAAGCCGCACGCGTTCTTTGCAGGGTCCTGCGTTCGCTTTCCCTATACCTCATACCGATTGCGCTGACGACCATCTCGCTCGCAGTCCTGAGGGCTCTGAACGACATCAGACATTCCGTCTGGATTGAGACGCTCTGCCAGAAATTCGGCTGGCTCATGGTCGTAATATTGGTCGGTTTCCTACCTCCTAGCGAGAACCGCATCATGGGGTTGGCCTGCGGCATGGTGCTCGTCAATCTCCTCTCCTTTTTGATCTCGGCGAAATGCTTTGTCAAAGCCGCTCCGAAACTTGAGGGCGTTTCGCCGAACTATGACCGCAAGGCGCTTTTCTTCTTCTCGGTGCCGCTGGTATTGCAGGCCGCCATCCTTGTCTTCATGAAGAAGTGCGATATTATGATGCTCGGTTATTTCCACAATGCCGAGAACTATGTCTCACAGTACAACGCCGCCGGCATCTCGACGCTCATAATCGCCAACATACTTCTGGCCTACTCCTCCCTTTTCGCGCCCATGATCGCCAAGATCAGCAAGGAAAAGGATTACCGCCGCATGAACGAGCTCTACAAAACGGTCACTCGCTGGATGCTCTATATAACGCTTCCCGCGGCCGGCATGATGCTTCTCTTCCCTTCTCAGATCCTCTCCGTTTTCCATCTGAACGCCGATCCGATGCTGACGACTACCCTGAGGATACTGGTCTGCGCCCAGATAGTCAGCACACTGGCCGGGCATTCCGGGACGATGATGATAATGTCCGGCTATTCCAGGATGATCCTTTATATCAATATTCTGGCGGTCTTCGCCAACGTTCTTTTGAACCTGTTTTTGATCCCGCCTTTCGCCATGGTCGGCGCGGCGCTCGCGACTCTGGCGGCCATCACTATCAGGAACGCCCTGGCGGTCGTCTGTACGGCGATCCTCGTGAGATCCCAGCCTTTCTCCCTTTCGACCGTGACGATCTCGGTGACAGCCGCCGTCTGCGGGATTCTGGCTTATTTCGCTTTCAATTACGTCAATGCTCTCCTCCCTGACAACCGGTTCTTTGACCACTGGGCCTTCCAACTGGCCTTGTCAGGCGCGCTCTATGCTCTTATCTATTTGCCCGCGACCGCTTTAACGATGCACAAAGACGACCGCAGCTTCATAATAGACGAGTGCATTCCGCGTTTCAAACGGGCTTTACAGAGGTAGGAGGCTTTTGATAAAATGAGTAAGATAAACTTTGTTAATAATTAATTAAGGGCTTACAAGATGCGTAACATATTCCTTCTCATCGCTCTGGCTTTCTGCGTTTACTTCGGGTCCTCTCTCTGGACCTTCACCGATCCCGCTTCTTTCAGGGTCGTCGCCAATTATATTCCGCTAACGGTCATGTGCCTTACGCTGGTCATAGGACTCATACACCTGCGCCTTGCCCTCGCCCTGACGATAATCTTCATATTTTTCTTCGGGAACGCGGCGATCTTCGACCATATGCTCTACCTGGTCTGCTCGAAGCTTGGGTTCGAGACCTTCTTGTCCAGCGCCGTACCGGTCGGGCAGTCGATGAAGTTCTTTCAGCTGGCCAAGGTCCCTTACGAATGCGTTCTCTTGGGTCTCTTCGCCGCCTGGGCGCTGACGCGCTTCTTCGGCAACCCCGAGCTTGACTTCGAGGTCAACAGGGCGAGGACCGCCAGACAGATGAACTTCCCCATCTTCATTTTCGGCCTCACCGCGGTCATTTCCGGCATCTATGCCGCCATCGCTCTGGACAACATTTTCATGCCTGGCTTTTTGGGCAAGATCCAGCACACTTTCTGCTCCTTCCCCTATCCGTTCTTCAGGAAGGTGGAGGCGCAGCACATGCAGGCTTTGAGAAACGCCACGATGGTCATCGAACTGATCGCCCTTTACACGGTCGTCATCAACGAGGTCTGGAGCGAAAAGCACATCAAGTTCTATCTCGGATTGCTGCTCTCCATCGGCGTGGCCTCCGTTCTGGTAGCGTCGTCCAGCGCCTCTCTCTGACCGGTTTCTCCAATTACGTCTACCGCTACACCAGGGAGATCCACGCGACGTTTGTTGAGCCGAACTCCTGGGGCGTCTTTCTGTTCGCTCTGCTTCCCATAGGCCTGGGATTGCTTTTCGCGGGCATCGTGCCGGCCTTCTGCGGCGTAATCGTCATATTGCTCTTTTTGCTCGGCATCTTCCTGGCCGGTTCCAAGGTCATACTGCTCTTTGCGGGTCTTGCCCTTCTGATTTTCTTCGTCGCCACTTTGATAAAGGCTTTCCGCGGCGGCAAGATCATTCCCCCGGCTTTCGTCGGCATTTTGCTCATCGGCTTCTCCGTTTTCGCAATCGGCTCTTACCTGAACGTCGACAAGGCGGAGCTTCTGTCCACCAAAAACAATGCCAAGAACGGCAATTTCAGCGCCAATAAGGACGTCGACAACCCTAGCGGCAAGCCGCTGGGCCTCTTCCACAACAGCCTTTCCACTTCCATAGCCAACCAGATCGACAGCTTCAAGCAGTCGCTTTTTGAGGAGGACCCGGACGTGGCCGGCCCGAAAAAGGACAGCTTCGAAGCCAAGCTCTACGCCCGCACGAACCACAAGTCCGCCGACTGGATCACCGTCTTCAATTTCTACAGACCCAAAAACGGCAACTGGGATTATCTTGCCCTTGGCTGCGGCCCCAACAACTTCAAGCGTTTCTATCGCCAATACCAGCCCAAGTACGTGAAGGAATCCAGATCCGGCGCCGGCAACATCTTCCTGCAGGCTCTGGTCGACCAGGGCATCTTCGGTTTCGCCGCTCTGCTTATAATCACGGTCATTACGATCAGCGTAGCCTTCAGCAACGTGGACCACACCATCTCGCCGAGAACTTCCCGAGTCCTGGCCTGGATGTTCACTTTCCTGGTCTTCGGCTGTCTGTTTGAGAATTCCTTTGCCCAATACCAGATCGCCGCGCTCTACTGGTTCCTCTGCGGCCTTATCATGGTGAACGCCGCTACGACCAACCGTGATTATCAGCCGACCTTCAAGGTCCTTTACGTTCTGCTTCTCATCCTGGTGCTTTGCGGCGCGGTCGCCGTCTTCTGGCCGAAGGTCGTGTCCCATCATAACGAGAAACGCTCTCTGGACGCCGCTGTCACGCGCCTTGAAAAGATAAGGGGAACAGACCTTTCTGAGGAAGAATTCTCGCAGCTCTACGCCAAGCATGAGATCGGTTTCAATTACAACAATATCGGCCGCTGGAGCGACAAATCCTCCTTCATGATCGTAAAGCCCGAGAAGGGCAAACGCATCATCAGGATGGAAACTGCCTGCGCCCATCCGAAACTCTCCCCCGAATTCCCCGTGGAAGTCGAGGTCCTCGTTGAGAGCGAACCGGCCATGAAGTTCACTTTCACCAACAGCTGTCTGAAGACCCTGGAATACGACCTTGGCCGCACAAGCCAGATCAGGGCGCTCTTCCAGGAACAGGACTATATCGTTCTGGAGATCAGGAACAGCCAGACCTTCGTGCCCGCTGAATTCTATCCCAATCTCACGAACCAGACCTACAACGTAGGCGCCTTCATAGGAAAAGTTACTTTCCATGAAAAGCAGACTCTGCCTTCGGAAGAAGACATGGAGATCGAGGAAAGCGAGCCCGAGGAGAACGAGGTGGAGGAAGAGGTCGTCGCTCCTGTCGAGGAAGTGAAAGAGGAAGTCAAAAAGGAGATCGAAGTCCCCAAGGAGACCATCTTCGGCGACAAAGTCGGCGAAGAGGAACTGGACGAGACTCTGAAAGAGATGAGCAATTTCGAGCTTGAACTTCCGCAGTGATATGCGCGTTCTCTTCGACGCATTCCCTCTTCTGGCCCCCAAATCGGGAGTCGGCTACTACACCCTGAATCTTCTGAAAGCGTTTGCCAGGGATTATCCTCTTGACGAGCACATCTATTTCTACGGTCGCCGCTTTTCAAAAGAGATACTGGAGGAAGCCCCGACCTTCGACGCCGAGCTTAGGAAAACGCTGAAGAAATGCTTCCCTAAGCCTTACCGCATTACCCAGCCGATCAAGGAAATGTTTTTCAAGCTCGGCGCGGGAAAGCAGAAAGCGGATATTTACCATGAGCTGAATTACGTTCCTCTCCCCTACAAAGGGCCACAGGTCGTGACCGTCTTTGACATGTCTCTTATCAGGTATCCCGAAACGCATCCCAAGGACCGCCGCTCTTACTTCGAGAGCTATTTTAAAAAGCGTCTCGCGAACGCCGACCATTTCATCACCATCAGCGATTTCTCAAAAAGAGAGCTGACTGAGCTCTACGACGTTCCGCCGGAAAAAGTGACGACAGTCTACCTTGGCGGGCTCGAGTTCACGAAAGAGAATCCCAATTTCACGGAGAGGTTGCCGGAGAAATATTTCCTCTACCTCGGCAATCTTGAGCCGAGGAAAAACATCCCTATGCTCCTGAGAGCCTACGCCGAGGCCAAAGCGAAGGAGAAAGATCTTCCGAAACTGGTCCTGGCCGGCTCCCCTACCTGGCTCTCCGACGAGATCTTCGCGACGATCAGGGAAAAAGGCCTTGCCGATTCCGTCATAATAAAAGGCTACGTTCCCTTGTCGAATCTTCCGCACTACTACAGGAACGCCCTGGCTTTCCTCTTCCCTTCGAAATACGAAGGCTTCGGACTCCCAGTCTTGGAGGCGATGGGCGAAGGAACTCCCGTCATCGTATCCGACTCCTCTTCGCTTCCCGAAGTGGTCGGAGAAGCCGGTCTGCTCCTCCCCTGCGACGAAGAGGAGCTCTGGGCGAAGGCTCTGCTCGAGGTTTTCCAAAACGAGGCGCTCAGGGAGGATCTTTCCAAAAGATCCGCGGAAAGGGCGAAGCTTTTCTCCTGGGGTAAGTGCGCCGCGAATACGCGCGCCGTCTACGAAAAGACCCTGAGTCTTTACTTTTGAGCGCTTTTCTGATACCATTTCCCTAACCTTACTTTTAACCCCATATGTAGGAGAAATTATGGCTTACAAAATCAGCTCAGAATGTCTTTCCTGCGGCGCTTGCGCTTCCGAATGCCCTCAGGGCGCCATCGCGGAAGGCGAAGGCCAGTATCAGATCGACCCGGCTAAGTGCGTGTCCTGCGGCCTCTGCGCCAGCGTCTGCCCTGCCGGCGCTATCAGCGAGGAATAAAAAAATATTTGCTCCTTTCGTCTAGTGGCCTAGGACATGTGGTTCTCATCCACAAAACAGGAGTTCGATTCTCCTATGGAGCGCCAAATTTTAAGACACCCGAGAGGGTGTCTTTTTTTGTCTCCCACAAAAAAGGATAAAATGGTATAATCTACTATAAAACAAAATAGGAACACATGAACACGGAAAAAATAACTGACGCCCAGAGGATCGAGCTCAACTGCGTAGGCTGCGGTCACGCTGTGGAGTTCTCGCTTCTCGACCTCAATCCCGACACGCTGCTGACCTGCAAGGAATGCGGCAAAACTTATTCCTTCACCCCGGAACTGGCCGACCAGATCAAACGTTTCAGCAAACTTTTGGAAACGGTCTACGAGTCGAGGGACCTCCTCGGACAGGCCAGCATCGGGATCAAAGTCAAAGATGAGGAAGTCAAGATCCCCTACCAGCTCCTTTTGACCAGGCTCAATTCTCTACTCAGCCTCAAGATGGGAGACCAGGAGATGACTTTCCGTTTTCGTGTCAATCCCATAGCGGTTTTTGAAAAGAAAGAGTAAATGGGTTTTCTGCGCAAGATCTATGACTGGGTCATGAGATGCGCGCCTTCCCCGTACGCTCTCCTGATGCTCGTTTTGCTCTCTTTTTCAGAATCGTCGTTCTTTCCCATACCGCCCGATCCTCTTCTGATAGCCATGTCGCTGGCGAAGCCGAAGCGTTCCCTCTGGTACGCGCTTTGGTGTTCCGTTTCCTCAGTGCTCGGCGGGGTCCTGGGCTACGTTATCGGCGCTTTCCTTTGGAGCGTGACGAAGGATTTCTTCTTCACTTACGTTCCTGGCTTTACGCCCGAAGGTTTCGCGACAGTCGAACAACTGTATCTGAAGTACAGCTTCTGGTGCGTCTTCGCCGCCGGTTTCACGCCCATTCCCTACAAGATCTTCACCATCGCCTCCGGCGTTTTCGGAATGGCCTTCTGGCCTTTCCTTATAGCCTCGGCTGTCAGCCGTTCGGCCCGCTTCTTCCTTGTCGCGGGGCTGATCAGGATCTTCGGCGAAAAAATCAAAGCGTTTATTGACAAATATTTCAACATATTAACCATAGCGTTCCTGATCCTTCTCATCGGCTGCTTCGCGATCTTCGGATTCCTGAAGAAAAGCGATGAACCGAAGGATGACGGAGCGTCCACGTTAAAAACAAGCGAGGTCTCTGAATGAAAAGATCTTCCCTTACCACAATAGCTATCCTGGCACTTATGCTTAGCGCCTGTACCGCCATGCAGCGCGGCGGTCTAATAGGCGGTCTAATCGGAGGCGGCATGGGCGCCGGCATCGGCGCGGCCGGCGGAGGCGTCGGCGTCGCCATCGGCGCAGGCGCGGGCGCGGGCGCCGGTCTTTTGACCGGAGCGATCGCCGGCGAAGCCTACGAGATCCACCGTGCGCGCATGCTCGAAGACTACGCGGACGTAGACAAGTACAGCGGTGAAGCCAAGGTCTCCACCAAAGTGGTCGCCAAATACGAGAAACAGTTGGCGAAGATGGAAGCCAGGACAAAGATGATGGCCGCCAAATACGAAGAGATCGTAGCCAAGAGCTACGTTCTGGCCAACAACATCCAGGCTGACGGACGCTACGTTCAGGTCGAGACGACCAAAGAAGGCACCACCCAGATCACGATGCTCTCTGAAGTCCTCTTTGACGAAGGCAGAGCACAGCTCAGGGAAGCCGTCTATCCCGTCCTCGAGGAAGTCGGCCGCGTTGTCAATTCCGAATATCCCAACTTCCTAGTGGCCATAGAAGGGCATACCGACAGCAACGAACTGCCGGAAGGCTCCAATTTCATGTCCAACTGGGAACTCTCAGCGGCCCGAAGCTTGGCTGTCCTGCATTTCCTCGAGAAGCAGGGCGGCGTCGATCCTAAGCGCATGGCCATTTCCGGCTATTCCGCCAACAGGCCCGTCGCCAGCAACGCCACCGCTGACGGTCAGCGCTTGAACCGCCGCGTCGTCATTACCCTGATCCCCACCGATTTCACCTCTCCCCTCTCCCAGGACGAGCAGCTGAACGACAAGGTGAACAGCATTATGGAATCCACGATGCCGACCGCCCCCCAGAGCGGCACAGTTCCCGTACCGGATTACGGACGCGGCGGATCCACCGGCCTTGACATCGCCCCGGACGGCACTCTGCCCGGCGCGGCTCCGCAAAGCGAAGCCGAAATGCTCAATAATCTTCCCGCTTTCCCAACCATCGATTAAGGAGAAACAAGTATGCGTAAAATAACTCTTTTATCTTTGCTTTCCGTTTCTGCTTTCCTCCTGTTTGGTTGCGCGACCAGCGAGGTGACTTACCCTCAGCCGCTGGCTCTGAACAACGGCGCCTTCGAAGGCAAGACCATGTGCATCATGGCCTACGGCGAACCGACCGACAACTATGATCAGCTTTACGAGACCTACCACCGCTGGTGGCTCCCGCGCTTCATCTACGGCAGCGGCGAAGTGACCGTGCTCGATCATCCTTACGTCAACGACGACGGCCAGGTCTTCCAGGACAACACCAACGAGGCTTTCGCCGAAGCCATTTTCAACCGCCTGAGAGGATACTCCATCTTCAAGCGCGTTGTCGCTGTCAAAGACAGGGCTGAAGCCGACGAGTTCAACTACGACTACCTTCTGGTCTTCCATATCAACGAGTGCTACGCCAAAGGACTTGGCGCCAACGCGAACTTCGTGGAATGGTGCACCATCGAGGGCAACGTGAACGTCTCCGTCTTCGTCTACGACCTGAAGGCCAACCAGAGGATCAGCGAGCAGAACATCCAGTCCACCGCCACCTCGACCTACGCCTGGGCGACTCCCGACGTCAGTGAATATCTGAGAAGAAAGCTTCTGAAGGGCACGACCTTCCACAACGCGGTCTCACAGATAACCTTCTAAAAATAAGAAAAGCCCCTGCAAAAGGGGCTTTTTTCTATGCGCGTCGTCCACGTCGGAAAATACTACTGGCCCTATGAGAGGGGCATCGAAACTTATCTCAAAACTCTCGCGGAAGGGTTGTCCCCTCTTTGCGACCTTACCGTCCTGGTCAGCAACGACAAAAGCGAGACGGTTGAGGAAGAGATTTGCGGCGTGCACGTCATAAGGCTTGCCAGGAGCTTTCATCTCAACAGCACGGATTTCCTTTTCGGGCTTCCGAAAAAACTGAAAGAGCTGAAACCAGACATAATCCACATTCATCTCCCCAACCCCTGGGCTGAAACAAGTTGGAAAATGGCCGGAAGGCCGGGGCGGCTCTTCATCTCCTACCATTCCGACATCATCAGGCAGAAATATCTTCTGAAACTTTACGCGCCTTTCCATCGCGCCACCCTTGAGAGCGCCGAAAAGATAATCGTCGCCACTCCCAACCATATCAAGTATTCCCCCTTCCTTTCCAAGCTACCGGAAGAAAAACTGGAGGTCATACACTATGGCCTTCCTCCCATTGATTTCCCAGCTTCTCAAAAGCAGGATCGGCCCTTCATTCTCTCGGTCGGGCAGCTTGTTTATTACAAGGGCTTTGACGTCCTTATAAAGGCCGTTGCCGACGTCCCGGGGCTCGACCTTGTGATCGTAGGCTGCGGTCCGCTGGAAAAAAAGCTGAGGAAGCTTGCGGAAGATTTGGGTATAGGCGAACGTGTGAAATTTCCCGGCCACGTTTCCCAAAGCGAGCTTCTTCAATATTACGCGGACTGCGAATTCTTCGTCCTGCCCTCAACTTTCCGAAGCGAGGCCTTCGGGATCGTGCAGTTGGAAGCCTTCCAGGCCGGCAAGGCCGTGATCAGCGCCGATCTGCCCTCCGGAGTCCCCTACGTCAATCAGAACGGCAAAACAGGGATAGTTGTACCCCCTGGAGACGTCAGGGCCTTAAATGAGGCTGTGAAGGCCCTCCACGGCGATCCTGAGGAGAGGCTGCGGCTCGGAAACGCGGCCAGGGAAAGGGCCATTTCCGACTTCTCCGCAAAAGAGATGGTTGATCGGACTTTCGCTCTCTATTTGCCCAAAGCCTGATCTATTTCTTTCAGGGCCTCGTCGACGAGGCGTTTCACTTCGGGCAGTTTGCTCTTCAGCTTTTTCGCGGCCAAAAGTTCTTCCTTCGCTCCTTTAAGGTCGCCCATCCCGGCCAGACAGCAGGCCAGATTGTAGTGGGCTTCAACGGTCTTCGGGCGAAGCTCGATGGCTTTCTTGAGATACGGCAGAGCCTCAAGGTAGCGCTCCTTCCCCATAAGAGCCTGGCCGACATTGGCGTTCACCCTGAAGTTTTCCGGCGAATAACGCAGATTGTCCCGCCAGATCAGCTCCGCGTCGCTCCAGTAGAAGTTGCGTCTGAAGGATGAGAAAACGAAGAGCAGAATGATGATTATCAGAACCGCCGCGTTGGAAACGTTCTTTTTCGAAAATATCGTAAAGACGACGGCGATCAATATCCCTGGGAGCGCGCAGTAAAGGCGGTGCTCGTAGAGGCCGTTGGGAATGAGCGTAGCCGCCGGCGCCAATGAAAGCGCGAAAAAACCCAGCCCGAACGCGAGGTACGGCCACCTTTTCCGGTTGATCCAGGCGAAGACCGCCAAAACCAGCCAGAACAATATCGCCGAGATCACCCATGGAGAGGCGAAGCCTTCCAAAGGCACGTCGTACTCCAGCCTCAGCCCGAAGGGCCAGAAGCACAGTCTCAGATACACGGCCCAGACTTTGAACTGCGTGGCGAAATAAGCCCAAATATCGGGCGTATCGGCGTAAAGTCTTCTCAGCGGTGAAAAGTCGAAGCTTAGCCCCTTCCAAACTCCCGCAAAGCGCAGAACAATCAGGCAAAGAACGGCGAAGACAGCCGCCGCCAGCGCAAGGTATTTCTTGTTTTTAGCGAGGAACGTCTTCAGGTCGGCGGAAGCGAAGACGAAATATCCCAGGAGCGCGATAAGCGGAGCCACCGCCATGTTCTCCTTGCAGAAGAGGCCGGCTATGAGGACCAGGACCGCCGGTATATAAAAGAGCTTGTTTTTCAATGCCAGCAGAAGGAAGATCAGATGCGCTATCATGAAGGTGAAGCACAGCAGTTCCAGCCGCTGGACGATATAGGTCACCGCCTGCGTCTGCACGGGATGGACTAAAAAGAGCGCGGCGCACATGAAGGCCGGAAACCGCTTCTCCTCATTTTCCCCAGCCGCTTCCTGCAAAATCAGAAGAAACCAGTAGAAGAGGAAACCGTTCAGGATATGGATAAAGAGATTGACAAGGTGGTACCAGAAAATATCGAGCGCGCAGAATTGATAATTGGCCCAAAAGGTCAGGAAAGCCAGGAAACGCCCGGGCGAAAAGCGCCAGAGCTTTAGAAGCGACCCGCTTCTCAAAGCCTCGTTTTCGACGATGCACCTGAAATCGTCGAACTGCCAAGTCCCCTTGAAAGAGGAAACGTAAGCCGCGAGGGCCACAAGCGAAAGCAGGAGAAGATCAAAAAGCCAGCGTTTACTTTTCACCGTCAGGCTTCTCCCCCAGTTCGTAAACGGCAAGGCCGTCAATGTCGCTGACAAGATGGAAGGGCACGCCCTGTTCTTCGAGATAGTTTTTCACGACGGGAGAAACGAAGAAGTTCCTTTTGCCGGGAACGATCTCATCCCTGACCTCTACGTTTTTGGAGATGAGTTTCGGAAGCGCGGCCAGATGATAGCGGTAATACTCCCCGTCGGTGTAAACGTCACTGGTCACCAACACGCTGCCGTAAGGGATCGTTCCGATGACCTGGGCAAGCTTCGCCGCCTCAAAAGAGCTTCTCCTTGCTGGAACGCGGTCGAAACTGTGCAAGGCCATGACAAGGATTCCGATAAAAAGCAGAGGGCATAGCAGCATCCGCATTTCCTTCGCACTGGAGATGTAGATGAAAGAACAGGCCAAAAAGACCGCGAGATAAGCGTTGATCAGCCAGAACCACTGCGCGATATAAAAGTGAAAGCTCGGAACGCAAAAGAGCAAAGTCGCGAGAAAAGCGGCAACGGCCGTCGTGTTTTCGAGCGTGGCAAACGTTTTTGCTTTTCTGAAAAAAAGGCCCAGAAGAAGAATGGGAATGACGAAAAGGCTTAGCGCGGAGAATTGGAAAAAAGAGCGGGAGCAATCAACAAAGGCTGCACCGTAACCGGAGAGCGGCCGCACGAAGTAATTGCTCCAGAACTGCCCGTTCAATACGGCGCAGAAAAGGCTTTTCCAAAGATCCTCACGTCTTAGATATTCGCAGCTCTCCCCTTTCCCGAAGACAAAAGCGGCGTAGAGATAAGGAAGCATCCCGACGATAAGCGCCAGAAGAACCCCGGCGGCGAAAGCCTTTCCCTTTCCGGTTTTGAAAAGCAAAATAGATGCGAACGGCAAAATGATCGCGAAAAACCAGAGCGCCAGAGGATCGTGAAAAGCCAAAAGGCCGCAGGGAATAAACTTCAAATAAAGCGGGATCGACTCATTGACCAAGACGGCGTAAGCGAAAAAGAAAAGGCAAATGGACAGGGAAACTGGCGTCACTTCCGTCGCGGCCGTAACGATGAAAGGCAGGAAGCTCACCGCCAAGACCGCGAAGAAAGTGAAGAACCGATCCTTGAAACGGCGGCTCAGCGCGTCCCAAAGGAAAACGCAGCCAAAAGAGACAAGGATGGCGGAAAGCAGTGAGAGATTCGCCCCCGGTTCGTAGAGGAATTTCAGATGCGAAAAAACGCGCAGCATCAGCGTGTAGAGAGGGAAAAGCGGCGTGTGAGGCAAACCGCCCTCGATAGCTATGCGCACGAACTTCGCGGAATCCGCGGAGGCAAGCGCTCCGCCCGGTCCGTATTGCAGACGGAAGACGAACTGGCAGAGGATGAGGAAAAAAAGCGCTGCGCCCGCGCAGAGCGGGCGCAGAACTTGAAGACGATCTGAAAACTTAGTAGACAAACTCGGTCTCTATTTCGATGGAGGGATTAAGGCTGTTCTTCACCGGGCAGGCTTTGGCCGCGCCCTCCAGCCTTTTCTTCATGGAGTCTTCCAGAGCGATCTTGGGGAAAATGACTTTCACCTTGAAAGTCTTGACGGAGGCCGGAGACTGCTGCATCTCTTTGTCCACTTCCACCGAAAGTCCGGTCATGTCGATCTTCTGCTGGGCGGCCACGAAGCCGATCATGCTGGCCGTGCAGGTCGCCAGGGCGGCGGAAAGAACGTCGGTCGGAGAGAAGACGCCCGGGGTCCCCTTGGCGTCGGTCTCAATGGAAGTCTGGGCGCCCGCCAAAGTGGCGGTGCACTTAAGGTCGCCATTGTAAGCGGCAATTGCGGAAAGAGCCATAAATGATCCTCAATAATTAACGGTTACGGCGCATGAACGCTATGAGCGCCAGAATAATGAGCGACAGGGAAGCCGGTTCCGGCGTCAGGACGAAATCCTTATAGAAGCTTCCTTCCGTCGTGACAGTATAGTTCTGATTGTCGTAATTGACCGGCCTGACCCTCAGGACGGCCGTCTGATCGAGACCCAAATAGATGTCGAAGAAAGGCAGACCGCTCATATTGTGGCGCTGAACGATGTTCTGCGTCTTGGCGTTGACAACCTGGATCTGGGCGTTGGTGACTATTTCGCAGCCGGTGCCGTACAAGAAGCCGGAAACGTAGGGGCTGTAGCCCGTCGTTCTGACAGGAATGGTGGGCGTTCCGGTGGAGGAGGTCACGTTGGTCACATACTGCGCCCTGTCGCCGTACCTTACGGTCATGATGTAATCGCCGTAAGGCAGAGTGAAGGCCGTGGTGCGGCCGGTCGAAGTGACCAGCGACTTAAAGTTGGCGATCTGCGCCTCGGCGTCCACCAGGGGGAAATTGGAGTTGTCGTCCGTCACGCTGGCGTAGACGAAGCCGTGCTTTTCGGTGAATTCCGTATCGAAGACCACGCACTTGGCGGAATTGGTCAGCGCCACTTCCGCTATCCTTCCCTCGTACTCGTCGTGGGAGAAGGAAAGATAGACTTTGCCCGCAGGCACGGCGTCGAAGACGAAAGTGCCGTCCGCTTTGTTGGAGACCGCGAAGGCGAATCCGTCGCCCACGGCTCTCACAAGCGCGCCGCCAAGGTATCCGCTGCCGAAATATGTGTTGGTGCATGCCACGCCCGAAATAACATAGTTCTCGGGGGGGACCGGGTCGCTCTTCAGAACCGTCAGTTTCAGGATCTTGGGAGCGCTCACGCATTCGTCGTTAGCGGCGTAGACCGCGATATAGTAAACGCCCGGCACCGTCGTGGAGCAGATGATTTCGCTGCCTTCCGAGGCGCTCATGATATTCCCGTCGGGATTGTAGGGATCCTGACGCCACAGGGCTCGCTTGCCCAGGAGGAAGCTGGTCTTGATGGTGACTGGCTTGCCGGAATAGCAGGTGTAATCCTGGGTGTTGTCGGGGAAGGCGGCGCTGACGGAGAGCGGCTGGTTGCCGTCGTAATACAAAGCCGTGCTGTTCATGTTACCGTTTCCATCCTTGACCTGGCACTGGACGTAATAGGACCTGTCTTTCTCAAAAGTGTGCTCGATCGGACCGAGATCCTGCCAGATCGTCCAGCCGGCGCCGTTGTCCCAGTTGTAGCGGACTTGCAGCCCTTCCCTGTCTTCCGGCACCACAATAGGTTCATACGTCACGGTAGTTCCGAGGGAGGCCGTCTCCACAAGATAAACGTTGGGATTGTTGTCGATTATAGTCAGCGTCGTGTTGGTGGTGGCCAGGATGGCGCCCGTGCCTTTTTCCAAACTGAGCGTCAGCGTATGCTCGCCGACGCCGTAATTGGCCGTGATAAGCTCCATGAAGCTGGAGTTGGCCGCGCTCACGGGTTCGCCGTCGACGAGCCACTTGTAGCGGTAGCCGCCCATGGTGCCGGTGCCGTCCAACATCACTTTAGAGTCGCGGTACGCCACGTAGGGGCCGTTGGGATCAATGGCATAGTCGGTGATAGCCGGAGTGCTGACAACGACATCGTATTCCGTTTCGTTGATCACGACTTTGACGTTGAAGGTCTTGGCCATTCCCCCGGTCTTCAGAGGATCGATCCAGACGGCCACCGGGACTGACCCGGAAGCGGTGGGATATAACGTCCCTCTGCTAGGCGAGAATTTAAGGGAATCGAAAGAATTCCTGATGACGTAATCGCAGGGCACGGATCCTACGTTGCTGAGAAGCAAAACTCCGCTGCGGCCGTTTTCCAGACTCAGCGTGGCCGGCACCACGGGACGCGCTTCGGAATCGTCGATCACGTAAGGCATCGTGGTTTCCGTCCAGGCGCCGTAATTGTCTTTGACCTGACACTTGACGGTATACGATCCGCTTGTCTCATAGGTGTGCCTGGCGAAGTAATAGTTCGTCCAGTCGGAATAGCCGCTGCCGTCGCCGAAGTCCCAGCGGATGTCTAAGGAGTCGTGGATGCCGGGGTCTTTGGGATCGGCGGTGAAGATCTGAGGCACGTCGACCATTCTCGTTTCCGCTTCGCTCCAGATGGCGACGTGCGGGTACGCGTTGGTCACGTGCAGCACCGTATAGTTGGTGCAGATGCAGGTCCTGAACTGGCGGTCCGTCACTCTCACCTCAACGTCATAATCGCCGGGCCAGTAGATCTGGTCTTCCTTGTAGTCGTAGTAATAGAAGTTTGTGCTGAAAAGCGTCATGTCGCTGCCCACGAGCCAGCGCACGGCCGGGAAATAGCCCTTAGAGCCTTCCGCGGACAGATGCGCCGCCTGGCCCTGGCCGATCGTGTATTCGCCGTTGCATTCCGCGCTGACGTCGGGGATGCCCCTGACGCCCTTGCGGGGTTCCGGAGTCGGGAAATCGCCGGTCAGCCAGTAGAAGTAAGTCTGGCCGGGAGTGGCGTCCGCGTCGTCGTAAGCCTGGAAGGTGTTGTCCCCTTCACGGACCTTCTCGGCTGTCGCAAAGTCTTCAACGGTATTGCGCCAAAGAGTGACGTCCCCTTTCGTGGTGTTGCGCCAGCGCAGCCTGATCTTGTCGTCTCCGTTCATGCAGATGAAGCTGTAAGGCACGGCCCTGTTCTTGATCGAGTCGAAGGTGTAGCCCAGGCAGAATTCGTCGAAGGTCATCTTGAAGCCGGAAGGCGCGTAGAGATACAAGCTGGAGAAACTGGAACCCCAGTAAGAGTAGCCGTATTTGTGGAAAGCGCAGTCGCTCGTTTTGGGTTCCTCGCTCATATCCGGGTTGATCCACAGATAAACGTCCGTATAGGCGTATCCCGCCTCGTTGGTCGTTATCGTGCAGCGGGCCAGATAATGGGCCGGCGTTCCGAAGTTATGCTTGATGCCCGTGCCGAAATCGAACACGTTGATCGTGCCGTCCTTGTAGAAAGTGAAGGCTTCGTACGAGCCGCCGAGCCTGAAACCGCCGTAGCCGTAAGAGCCGCCCTCTTCGTCCATGTCGGCCCAGACCGAGAGCCAGATGTCGTTTCCCGCGAGCGTGTCAAGGGAGGCGGGAGAATATTTCATCCAGTTGATGAAGCGCCTGGTGGTGGCCGTTTCGGAAGATTCGTTGCAGATCCTCAAGCTTCCGCCCTCATGCATGGCGGAATCGTCGCCGAGATCCATTTCCTGGATGAAGAAAATGTTGGAAAGGCAGGAATACCAAGGGCTCGCGAAACCGCAGCCGGCTTCCTTGAACATCAAGCCGCTGCCTATTGGGTAATTGAAGCTCTCATGCAGGATCATGTCCCCCGCCGCGTGGTAAGGCACGGAGCGGTAGCGCGAAGCGTAGCGGCGCGTCTTCTCCCAGGTCAGGGCCACCTGGCACTTCAGGTTCGTGGAGATGGGCACTCCGTCGTAGAAAATATTAGTGGAGCTGAAATAGTTGAAGATGCCGTTGGATCTGGCCAACACCGAGCCGTATTCCATAGGCGCGCCCGGAGGCGTGTTGTGGCAGCCGTGGCTGTGCTTGAAAAGTCCGCCGCTGCTCGTGCCGGTCTCATCGTAGTGCTGGCCGCCCATGTTGTGGCCGTCCTCGTGGATCCAGCCGGTGGTGTTGACGAAGTTCACGTCCATGCAGTTGTTGGCGGAGCTTTCGCTGCCGGCCACTCCGCCCGACACGTAGGCAAGACCTGTGTAGGTTGGCATCAGAACCGCGATCGAGCACATGTCGGCGCCGTAGCGGGCTCTCAGCTGCTCGATCTGCTCAAGCCCGTTCCTGGAGTTGCACAGGCTGCTGAGCGCGAGGCTGGAATTGCAGATCTCGCCCACCGGGTTGGGATAATCGACGAGCTGGGAATGCGCGAGGTTGAAGCAGGACCTGACGTGGCTGTTGCTAAGAATGAGCGTTCCCAAAACGATGCCCTGGGCCATGACGTTGTTGATGCCGCCCCTGTCCATCGCCTCGGCCACCGCTTCCTTGGTGTAGACGATCATGTAGTGCTGGGTGACGTACTCGTCGCACTGCCAGTCGTTGGTGTAATACTGCTCGGCCTCGATCTTGTCCATGACCTGCCTCACGCCGTCTCTTGCGATAACGTCGTCAATGGGTCCGTCGCAGCCGCCGCACGTGAAGTTCTTGGTGTTCGGTTCGAGGGCCGTCAGCGTCTTGGTCTTGTCGTTGTACAGGATCGCATATTCATGGTTCAGGTAAGTGTAGTCCACCTGACCAAGCATCTGGTCCTGGTCGGTGGTGAAACGCCAGATCTCGTTGTAGCCGTTGTTGCGGGGCTGGAAATAGCCCGCTCTGACTTCCACCAAATTGATATCGCGGTAAGCCACCGTGCACTTTCCGGTGAAGACGCCGTCCGGGGAATTGAAGAAAATTGTGTCCCCTACTTCCAGCGCCCTGATCTGCTCCGGCAGATCGGAAGGCTGAAGCTTGGTGATGTCCCTTTCATAGCCGCCGGTTATGGTGGGCGGTTCCTGGCAGGTCAGGTCAACGGTAAGGATCTCCTTCGGCGGCGTGCCGAAGGCCAACGCTGTGAAAATTGCAGCAAGGCCGCAAAGCAAAAGTGCTTTTTTCATATTTCGTATCCTTTTATTGATTGTTCTCTATCTGTTTATTCTATCAAAATGCGGCAGGCTTTTTGAAAAGCGCGCTAAGCAGCAAAAGCAACGCCAAAAAAGCCGTAGGTTCAGGAATCTCGCCGGGATCGTATCCTGGGCTTCCATATTTATCCTCGGAAGCTTGCCAGGAAGATCTTTCGCTCATTTTGCCGTACGGCGTCCTGTTGTCCTTCAATTCTATGGAATAACCTTTTCCCTGGCATTCGCTGAACCAATCGGCGTTTATGGAGAAGGCATAGTTGGGAAGCGTCAACTTCACAATATCGGCTTTAATGCTGCCGTCGTATTCCGCTAAAATGTTCGCTTTGCTCTCAGGATAACGCCTGAAAAAAGCCTTTTTGCTGGCTACCAGAAGGGCGTAGCTTTTCGGAGGAACCAAAGCCGGGCTGTTGGGCAGCGTGAATTCCAAAGTCCCCTTCAAATAGAAATTGGCAAGATCGACGGGACTTTCCGAACGATTGTGGAATTCCAAGTATTCGTATTTGGAGACCTCTCCGAGTTCAGGATCGCTGCCGTCCCCTTTTTCCTCCTCGCTTGGTTTCAAAGGATCATACATCATCTCCGTGACAACAACGTCGCACTCGTCAGAAACGGTGTAATCAGCCGCGGCTTCCATTTTGACGTCGATCTCATCGGGAGAATAGCAGCAGCGGAACCTTAAGCTTCCGTTCACCGGGACCGACTCTTTCAAAGGCTTGGCAGTCGGAGACGTCCATGGATCGCTTCCGTCAGTCGTATAGACGATCTGATAGCATCCGGTCGCAGTAACCTCAGTCCCGGTCCAATACCGTCCTCCCTGGGGTATAAGCCGCGGCGGATCGCAATCAGGGAACCAGCCTCTCTCCCTGTACTGCTTGAGCGTCAGCTCATGACGGATCGGGAAGAATTCATCCATAATGTAATCGACTTCCTTCTGCCAGTCCCTGTTCCTCTCATAAGGCATATATTCCGGCTGTTGTGAATAGCGTTTCCTGAAGATGGAAGCGCCCCAGCGCGCCGATTCACAGACCACAGCATACGATATCGAATCGGATAATTCTTTGAAAAGCAAACGCATGTTCTCGACCGTGGCGGGTCCGGAATTAAAATAAGTCTCGCATACTTTCGAGATGAATATTTGACGATAATCAGCCACTCCTATCAAATGCTGGTGCAGATAACGGGGATTGAAGAAATAGTAGTATCTGGTGAAAAAATTGCTTATGGTTCCGGTAAAATCAAGCTGTTCATTTCTTTTCATAAGCGTGTATTCGTTGTCATGGCTTATGAATTTGAAACCGTCTGGCGAGACTTTGTTGTAAAGCGCGTAGAAGTTGTTGACAAACATGCGCTCGGATGTGAGCGGACAGTCGTCGTTTGAAGTAATGTTGTTCACAATGATGAAATCGACAACGTTCGTGGCGTCGAGAAGAATCGGCAGAGAAGGATCTCTCTGACCGTTTTCGTCACGGCCAAGCATTGTATTGTAAACGCTATCGCTCACAAAGGTTTTCGCATAGCTGAAAAGTATTTGCCATGCTTTGAAATCACCGTTTTTCACCTGCACCCTATAACTTGAGTCTGCATCGTACTTGTCGGCTTTGAGAACGTCGTAAACATCCTTTGTCCCACCGAAATAAGAGGCGCAGTAATTCTCTTCCGGACGTTCCTCAAATTCATAGAGCCCCCAATACTGTCCGTTCAGCAGGACATGATAAAAACGGCTTCTGACATACGGCGAACCGAAAGCAGCTGTCAAATATCTCACGAAAGTGTCGCGGCAATATACTGCTTCGAAAGGATCCATTTGAAAATGCCAGGAGAATTGCTGAGCCGACCTCAGGTCTATCTTTCTGAAAGCCTTAGCACCCTCTTCCCCAAAAAGTGGAAATTCTAAATTCGCCGGGCCGTATTTGTTTTTAAAAACAAACCGCAGGGAATGTTTGGGATTAAATTTGTTTCTGCTTGAATTGCCTTTTATCCTCAAAGCGCAGCCAACGGAGAAACCGGACGATCCGTCGTTTTGAATGAGCTCCAGGTGAGCGAAGCGCTCCCAGTTGTCGCCGGAATTCGAAGGGTTCACATATATGCCGGTGGTCGCGTTGAAAAGATTCCCAGGGCTGGTAATTATGGAAATCATTGGAAGTTGTTTCAAGCCTGGGACTATCAGATCGGAATACGTTTGGCTTTTAGATATCCTTTCATCCATGCCGTAATTAAACAAACAGCCGCAATAATCGTTGGTTGGCCACTTGGGGCCGGGCTTTTCTGTTCCCTGCTCCGCAATGTCAGCGTATCTGACATAGGTGGCCGCGAACTCATCACCGGCGTCCTTGTTTTTGAATGCCGTCGCTCTTAGGATCGTTGTGGAGCTTATCCTCAAAGGCTCTGAGTAGAGCAAAGACTTTCCTTTCGTAGGCGTCGTACCGTCCAAGGTGTACCAAATAGCGGAATCTGAGGTCGGGCAAGCAAGACTCAGATCGAACGGCTGCTCGAATACGCAACTATTATTTGAGGCAGAAACAGGCGCCACTTCTGTCACCAATCCGCTGTTAGCAGATCCCGGAGTAGATATTCTAAGACGCCCGATCTTTTCCTCGCCGGGCAGCAATTTTTCCGCCACAAGCTTGGGCTTGATAATGACGCTCTCGTTTTCCGTGGTCTTGACTGAAACTGAAATTGCAAAAACGTTCGTCCCTGGTCGGAGCTTTCCGACAGCTTTTGAGATCTCGAAGATCTGCTCTTCCAAAGCATCAACATAATCCCTCGGTTTTTTGGCAGCTTGGGTATGATCGTTTACCTGCCAGAAATTTTGATCGGTCAATACCTTTTCCCCGTTGAGATAAAGTTGGAAGGCATCCTGGAAATAAATCTTCAATCCTAAATAATTGAATTCGTCGCCATTGTTGACGACGAAATAGGCGCGCGTATAGGCTACTCTGTTACTGCCACCGTACAATTCTTCTCTGAGATCACAACCCAGCATGCCGGTAAACTCAGAACGCTCCTTAAGATCATATCCTGCGCCATATCTCCCCTTCTTCCATCCGGAATCATCAAAATCGGAAGCATACCAGTTCGTGTTGACAGAAGTAACCGCAGAGACAAAACATTCCGCGTTATTATCCAAAAGCGTGATCTCTTCAGAAATACCAGAGGAAGCTACGCCGTAGGTCTTGTTTTTTCCCAGAGGCGGAAAGGCCGGCGCAAACTCCGAGATAACTTTGCCATTCGGATCGCACATTCCGAGATACTCGCCTTCATCCGAGAGCTTGAAGTTGCAATGGAGCCCGTTTTTATTGGATGTGTCCCCTGAAGCGTAAACGAGCAAAAAGCCGCCGGGAGCAAGGGAAACGTCAGGGAATGTCCATTTGAAGGGATCTTTTTGATCATCAGTCAATCCGTATCCCTGTAAATTGACGGTCTCATCGCCCTCGTTGTAGATTTCGATCCAATCGTAAAGATCCCATTTACCGGGGGAATAGAAGCTCTCGTTGTCAGCCATAAACTCGTTTATCCGCACCGCGGAAAGCGAAAAGGCTGATATCAGCGAAAGAATTGCCAGTAACTTGACGAGCGTTTTCATTTTTTCAATTTTTCAGCTATCATTCTCCTGACTTCCAGACTCTCCTTGCCCATGGGCATTAAGATCCAGTCGTGCATGACGCTTTTGCCAATGAAAAGCGTGGCGTCTATCCCCTTCCTTTTCGCCAACTCGTAGAAGCGCGTGGCGTGGGAGGAGAAGACTTCCTTGCTGCCCGTGAAGATGTCCATGGGAGGGAAGCCTTCCAGCTCCCCGTGATACGGGTCGCACTCGTTGTGAGCGGCTTCCGGGCCAGGGCGCAGGAAAACGTTGAGGTTGTCTATAAGCTGCAAAGGTATCAGGATGTCATACGGCGCCAAAATAGCCATTTCCTCCCTGCAGTTCTCCTCAGAAACGTCGATGTGAGCCGGGGAAAAGAGGAAGAGGCGGCTGGAAAGTGGCAAGCCGTTGTCCCTTGACCTGAAGCAGACGGTCAGGCACAGTGCGCAGCCGGCGGAATCGCCGAAAAAGTCGATGTCCTCAGGCTTGTAAACTTTCAGCATCTCCTTGTACGTTTCGAAGCAGGTCGTGGTGGAGCGGTACATGTCCGTATTCGTCAGCAAGGGATAGTCCGGGAACCAGACGTCCCTCTCCCCTTTCCTCAGGAAGTAGAGCGCCAGATCCCAGTGCTGCAGCATAGGCGGCAGGATCATGCCGCCGCCGTGGCAGAAGAGCAGCGCCTTGCCGTTGGCTTTTTTCTGACGCAGGATGTCGCAGTGGCGGCCGTCCGGCAGCGGAAGCGATTCCACGTCCTTTATGACTTTCAGCCATTTGGGGGCGTAGGTCTCCTTCCAGCTCGTCTTGCCGTCCAGCTTCTTTTTCAGCGCGGAGGCTTCCATGGCGAAAAGTTTTTTCGGGCCGAAGGTCTTGGCAAACAATGCCTGCGTACGATAAAGCAAGCTTGGTTTGATAGTGGCGTTGATGTTGGTGATCTCGGCGAAATGCGCGGCCACCGCCTTTTTGTATTCCGGCGAGAAATCGAAGGGATGCCGCGACTTCATGACGTCCATCGCTTCGTAAAAAGCGTTGGTGGAGCCGTTCTTTTTAAAGTGCCCTTCGACCTCGCCGTATGTGGCGAGGCCGTCGAATTCGCTTCCCAAAAGAACGCTTGAAGTTAGAATCGCTAATATGAAAAAACATATCTTCGCCATTTCAAAGCCAGAAGCAGCATGAGGAGCGCTATGAGAGCAGGTTCCGGAGTGAGGATCGCGTCGTGCTCGACGATCGAATTCGAATTGACGCTGAAGTTCTCGTTGTCATAATCGTCGAGGCGGTAGCGCAGCGTCACGGGATGATCGGGAGTAAGGCCGATGAAGTAGAAGGGCACGCCGTTCATGGCGTGGCGGTCCACGATGTTTTTGGTGATGTCGGACAAGACCTGGATGGTGCCGGACTTCACGGTCTCACCGCCGGTGCCGTACAAAAAGCCGTGGACAAAGGGCGAGTATCCCTCGCTCACAACGTCAAAGGTCTTGGCTTTCACGTCGGGAGAGATGTTCGTGACAACGATGTCGCGCCCGGGGATCTCGACTGTCATGACGTATTGGCCGTAGGGCAGCGTCAGAGCCGTGGAACGGCCCTTGTCGGTGGTCGTGCCTGTCTTCGACCCTGCCGTAACGAGAGCGCCCTTCAGGGGCAGTTTGGAGCGGTTGTCACTGAGCTGGGCATAAACGATGCCGCTGCCCGAGAGATCCTCCGCCTGCAGGGTGACCGTCTGGGACACGTTTGTTATCACGGTCTCATAGACGACGCCGGCGTAGCGGTCGCTGGAAAGGCAAAGCTTCACTTCGCCGTAAGGCAGACCTTCCAAAACAAAGGTGCCGTCCACCTCGTTGGAGACGGCAAGAGAGTAATTTTTGCCCACGGCCCTCAGGATACATTCTCCTGTGGTGTCGCAGCCGTAAACGGTGTTGGTTATGACTACGCCCGCAAGCGAAGCGTAAAAGTCGTTTGCTTCGGCAGGCCTGCTGACATAGAGCGTGAGGACGGAAGGCGCACTGACGGCGTGATCGTTCTGAACGTAGCAGAGGAAGCAGTAAAGGCCCGGCTTTTCAGGCGTAACCGAGAAGGAAGCAGAAGATTGGTCCTCTATGAGTCCGAGCTGCGGATTGGAGAAATTCTCCCTCCAGACGATCTCATTCTCCCCTTCCCTTTCGACTTGGAGCGTTACGGATTCGCCCAAGTCAATGAAAAGGTCGTTTTCGCCTCCCTCAAAACTCGCCTTGACGCTCAGCGCATCTACCGGGCTGAAGCGGGTGGAGGTGCCGTTCTCTTTGCCGTAGGCTCTTACCTGACACTGGACAAGGTAGGATCTGTCGGCTTTGAAGGTGTGGGTGATCTCGGTGGGAGACTGCCAGACGGTCCAGCCGACGCCCTCGTCCCAGTTGAAACGCACCTCAGCTTCTCCGAGAGCGTGCAAAAGAATTCTGGGGAAGTAAGTGACGGTCGTCCCCTCTCACTTTGTCTCTTCCAGGAAGACCTCGGGGTCTATGACAACGGCGGACACGGTGTTGGTGACCGCCGCCGCCACGTCTTCGTTCGGTTTCAGCGCCTGCGTCACGAGTTCATGCTCGCCCTCGTCAAGCGTCAGCGTGGCGTTAAGCATCAGTCCCTTTTGCGGAGCGCCTATCTCTACGCCGTTAAGGAGCCAGCGCAGGGTATAGCCCTGCTGGCTGCCGAGATCGGAGAAAGTAGTTTCAAATCCGCCCGTGAACTGGAAGGGGCCCTGATAGGCAAGCTGGCACGGCGAATAAGGAATGGACACTCTCACGTCGTAGCTTTCTCCGCCGATCTTGACCCTGACGGTAAAGTTGCCCGAGGTGCCGTTGGTCTTTTCATGAGCGTAATTGAGAAGGATCGCTTGGTAGGATCCCTCTCCGCCAACAGTGCCGGTCAGAGGATAAGCGCTGACAAGGGTGCTCAGCGGTTCGATCTCGAAGTCGTAAGGCAAAGAGCCTTTGTTGCCCAGAACAAGGACCGCCGAATGACCGTTGCTCATGGTGAGCTTGTCGGGGAAGAAAGGAATGGCGCTGGAGCCGGAGATCACGATGGTGCTCTCCTCTCTTGTCACCGCATCATAGTCGTCCTTGACTTCGCACTCTACTTTGAAGCTGCCGGCTTCCGCGAAGGTGTGCGCGAAGTAATAACTGTTGGTCCAGGAGCTCCATTCCTCTTCGGGAGCGAAGCGCCATCTGACGGTGAGAATGTCGTTGGTGCCGGGGTCGGAGGGATAAGCGTGGAAGATCAAACGCTTGCCGGCCATCTTTTCCTCCGTCTCGCACTCGAAGGTCACGTGCGGATAGCTGTTGGTGACGTGCAGCACTGTGGTGTCTTCAAGGATGTCGGTCTGGATCTCCTGCTCCGTTACTTCGATCTTAACAGGGTAATCGCCCGGCGTCATGATGATCCTTTCGTTGAAGGCATAGTCGTAGTGGTTGGTCAAGAAGACCGTGTCGAAGGCTCCGACCGTCCAGCGGATCATGGGCAGGTATCCCGTGGTGCCTTTGGCCGTGAGGTGCGCTATCTGTCCCTGGCCTATGGTGTATTCGCCGTTGGCTTCCACCGTGTCGACAGGAATGCCGGCGACGCCTTTTCTCACGAGCGTCGTGAAGACGTGGTCGGAATAATTGGCTCTCAGCCAGTAGTAATACGTGACGCCGCCGTCCACGTTAACGTCTTTGAAACCGGCCGTGCCGCCTTCTAATGTGGCTATGGAGACCGCCGTGTCGAGGTCGTTGACAGTGGATCTCAAGATCTCAAAGGTTTCGGGCTCGGTGACGTTGCGCCAGACCATCCTTATGTAGTCGTTGGTGTAGCCGCCGGGAACGATCCGGAAATCCATGGGCCTTTCCGGAGGAAACAGGGATTCGTAAGTGAAGCCCATCCTCAGATCATCCAGTTCGCCCTGGAAGTTGTTCATGGAATAAAGCGTGAGATAGCGGTAGTTGCCGAAATAAGAGGTGTTGCTGGCTTCCAGGGTAAAAGCGGCGCTGGAAGGATCAGGCGCAGTCTCTCCCTCGTAATCTTTCCAAATGCTGACCGTGGTGTCCTCAGGACCCATCTCGAAATGAACCAGGACGCTGAAAGTCTTGTCGTATTCATACGTCAAGCCGGTGTTTCCGTTTATGATCCTGATCCTGCCATCGCCGAATCGAATGGGGAGACTGCCCAAATAAATGTAGAACAAATTCTCATTCTTTATGTTCAGGGTGCTCCTCAGCCAGAAATTAGTCCTGCTGTAGTGATAGTCGCCGTTGATGTTATGCCCCCAGAAAATAAAGCGCCTGACCGATTCGGAGCCGGCGTTGTTGTTGTTGATCCTCAGCACCCCGCCCCTGTGGAAGCCCGGTCTTTCCATGGTGTCGGAAACGGTCTGGAAAATGTTGGTGTTGCTGTTCTCCCACGGCGTGCAGAAGCCTTCGCCGCCTTCCTGCCACATAAGTCCCATGCCGCTTGGATACTCGAACTCTTCGTTGCAGATCAAACCATCCACATCGGGAATGACGGGAGTGCAGCGGTACCTGGCGGCGTAGCGCCTGATCTTCGTCCAGGTGTCGGCCACGCGGCATTTGGCGTTGGTGGAAATGGGCACGCCGTCATAGTAGATGTTCGTGGAAGAATAGTAGTTGAAAAGGCCGGCGGAACGGGCCATGACGGATCCGTATTCCCTGGGCGCCCCGGGAGGAGTGTTGTGACAGCCGAAACTATGGTCGAAAAGGCTGTTCCTGTTGTTTTCCGCGTAGGTGTCGATGTAGTGGCGGCCGCCCATGGTGTGGCCGTCCTCATGGCACCAGCCGGTGCCGCCCAAAAAGTCGGAGTCCATGCAGTTGAAAGGAATGGATTCGGAGCCGGTAATGGAATAGTTGACGTTGGCGAGGCCGGTGTAAGTGGCGTGCTTGATGCCGATACTTCCCATGTCGCATCCGTAACGGCAGCGCATGTCGTAGGCGTCCTGGCAGCCGTTCTTGTAGCCGTTGAAGTCGCCGAGGCTCTTGCCGGAATTGTGGTTGTCAGGATAATCCGTAAGCAGCTGCGAGTGTCCCAGCCTCAGACAGGCTTTGATATTGCTGTTGCTAAGCAGCAAGGTCCCGTGGACGATGCCGTGCGCCATGAGGTGGTTGATGCCGCCTTTCCTTTTGGAATACTCGTAGGCGTCCTTGGTATAGCAGA
This sequence comes from bacterium, assembly GCA_017539325.1. Taxonomy (GTDB): domain Bacteria; phylum Auribacterota; class UBA3054; order UBA3054; family UBA3054; genus UBA3054. Next base: position 38,776 of record JAFYHD010000067.1, read on the forward strand.
TAAGGTAATTCTGCGTCACGTATTCCGGCACTTCCCAAATGTTGGTGTAGAAAGTGGCCGGCTGCGGGGCGGAAAAGTTGGCCTGGATCTCGGCCTTCTGCTCTTCCGACAGCTCGGAAAGAGCCGCGCCGTTCTCGTTGCCGCAGCGGAAATGCTTCATGCGGCTCTCCTCGCTGTAGGCTGTCAGTTTCCCGCTGGCCTTGGTGTAGAGGATGTTGTATTCCTTGGCCGCGTAGGTGTACTCCATCCAGCCAACCAATGCGTCCTGGTCATAGGTGAAGTGGAAGATCTCCCTGTATCCGTTGTTGCGGGGCTGAAAATAGCCCGCCCTCACTTCCACCATGTTGACGTCGCGGTAAGCAACGCCCACGGTGCCGGTGAAAATTCCCTCGGCGGTCTTGAATATGATCTGGTCTTTGTACTTCAGGGCTTTGACCTGTTCCGGGAAATCCGGGTCCTGAAGTTTCGTGACGTCGGTTCCCATGATCTTGGCCGCGCTGGCGGATTCGAAATCCACCACCAGAAGACCTTTCTCGCTTTCAGGCGGAGTTGAGTAAGCAGAGCAAGCGATAAGGACCGTGAGCAGGAAGAGTTTTTTCATAATGTTACCTTTTTTCGTTTCTCAAATATATAAGGCCTATGGCAAAAAGGAGGAGCGGCGCCAATAAAGGTTCCGGCGTCAAAACCGTGTCTTTGTGCCAGTTGTTTTCAAGCTGTATGTCGATGTTCAAATTGTCGTATTCATAGGGGCGGAAGCGCAGCGTCGTTAAGGTCTCGCCAAGGATCACGTCGTAGAACGGCGCGCCGTCGAGGTTGTAGCGCTTGGCTATGTTCATGGTCTCCTTGGAGAGGACCTGGAGCTGCGCGTTCGTCACGATCTCGTTTCCGGTCCCGTAAGCGATGCCGGAAAGCGCGTACTGACGCCCTTTCATGGCAACAGAGATCGTTGCCGGCTTGGAACCGACCGTCGCGTTGGTTATGACGCGGTCCATGCCGGGGTAATTCAATTCCGCGAGATAATCGCCCAAGGGCAGCGCCAGAGCCGCGGAGCGCCCCTTGCTGTTTGTGAACACTTTCTGACCGGCCACGGTTATCGCGACGCCTTCCAAAGGAAGGTTGGAACGCTCTCCCACGCAGTTGAAATAGAGATACCCGAAAGAGGAGCTCCTTTCCAACGCGAAAGCGCAGCCCGTGTTTGCGTTTATGTTGGTAAGGCAGGGAGAATGGTCCGGATGGGTGATGTTAAGCGTTAGAGCGTCTCCGCCGGAAAAGCTCGGGAAAGAAAAAGAACCGTAGGCGCTGTTGGTGATCCAGTATATCTCGTTCCCCGTGGAAACGGCAAGAACGCAGCCTTCCAGGGGGCCGGAGCCGAACATGGTGTTGGTCGTGACCGTGCCGTTGAGGTCCCAGGAAACGAGTTCCCTTGAAGGAAGTCCGACTTCCACCGTAAGGACTTTCGGAGCGGAGATCGCTTCGCCGTTCCCAGCATAGTAGGCGAAATAGTAAGTTCCGGCTTTCTCAAAGGGCCCGCAGGCGGTGACGGCGGCAAGTTTGTCGGCTATCAGTCCGACGTCCGGATTCATGGGATCCTCGCGCCAGTAATTCCCAAGGGTAGCGTACCCTTCAAGCTCTATGCTTTCGCCCGCCGAGAGCGTTATGAAAGCGTCTTCGCTTCCGTTGATCTTAGGCTTGGGATCAAACTTGAATTCCGGCCTGAACATGAAAGAGGAGCCGTTCACGCTCCCGCGCTGGTTTATCTCGCAGTGGATATGGCGGTCTCCCCCGCCGCTGAATTCATGTTCGAATTCCGAATCGGGGTTAACAGCCTGCCAGGTGGTCCAGCCCATGTCTTCGTCCCAGTTGAACCTGATGGACGTCCCCTCTTTGTAAGGCGCCAGAACGGGTCTTAAGCGCACGCTTCTTTCCGTGCGGGAAACTTCCTCAAGGTAGACTCTCGAAACGAGCGGATTAACGAAGACGTTGGTCTCCAAACTGCCCGCGAGCCTGTTCTCGCCGTCATAGGCCGCGAGCGTCAAGACATGCGTTCCGCCGTCGGTTCCCGAAACGATCTCGGAAACGCCTCCTTCCGCCGCTTCCTCCCCGTCGAGGAGCCATTTGTAAGAATAGCCCGGCGTGGAGCCGAAGTTGTTGAGGCGGAGGACGTCGCCTTCGTTGAGCGTGAAATTGCCGCTCTGCGCCAGCAAAGGATAAGCGTCGGACGACAGGGTCTTGACATTAACGGTCTCTTCTTTGCCGTCGGCCGTAAGAGTGAACCGGTATTCCGCCGCCTTGCCAAGAGCGGCGGGATCGACCTTTACGAGCAACGTCCTGCCGTCAGGCCCGACGCTGCCGGATATTGGCCCCACCGAAAGAGGCTGTTCTTCCGGAACGGCCACGGAATAATCGTAAGGAAGAGTCCCGAAATTTTTCATTTCAAGCCCGACCCTGTCCGAACCAACGGGTACGATAACGTTCGTAGGGAAACTGGGAATGGATCTGGCTTCGGCAAGAGCGAGATCCAAGTCCTTTTCCGTCACCGCTCCGTAATTGTCCCTGACCTGGCACTTCAGGACCTTTTCGCCGGAAGTCTGGTATTGATGCACAAAGTAAAGGCCGGAAGTCCATTCCGTCCATTCCCCGTCCTCTTCGGCGCGCCAGCGGACTAGGAACGTGTCGTTGGTGCCAGGGTCGCTTGGGAAAGCCTGGAAAGTGAGCGGCCTTCCCGCCATAAGGCTCCCGTTGATCAGGGCGACATTGAGTTTCGGGTAAGAGTTGGTGACGGTAAGCGTCGTGTAATTCGTCACAACCCCGTCGTAAGGGCGCCTTCTGTCGCGCATGATCAAAGTCACGTCGTAAGTTCCGGGGTCATAAGTGTCGGTGTAAGCGTAGACCATGTTGTTGGTCTTCATCTGAGACTGCACTCCCCTAAGCTGCCACCGGAAGGCCGGCATCCAGCCTTTGGATGCGGAGGCGTCAAAATAGTTGGTCTCGCCCTGCCCCACGACGTAAGGCCCGCCGGCGTCCGCGCTCTGATTCAGATTTCCGAGCAGCCCTGATATCGGCATGGTGAAAAGCCTTTCCTCCGCGGAGTCTGTAGGAGCGGCCATGTAGTAATAGACCTTGCCCGTTTCCGCCGTGTCGTCGTCAAGGACAACTCTTCCGCCTTCCGTTGAAACAGTATTTAAATATGTCCTGCCGGAAAAATCTTTCGTTTCGCTTCTGTAAACGTCGTATTCCCCGGCGGCGGCAAGGAAGGAGAAACAAAGGGAATTCTCCCGTTCCTCGAGCAAAGGATCCTGGGGATGCTGTTTTATAAGCACGTCCTCCCAGCTTTTGCCGAGCCTGACTTCATCAACGATGAACTTCGCTCCCTTCCTGCCTTCGATGACCACCCGGTTGGAAGCGATGCCGGTCATGTTGTAAGCAACGTTGGCGTCAGCCGAATCGGGCTGCGGTTCGGCATCAAGGGCGGGATCCATCCAGAAATATATCTTGTTGAGATACAGATCGACTTTCGCCACGAAAAGGTTGGTTGAAAAAGGCTCCAACGCGCGGCCGGTCGCGGCGTTGTTAAGGTAGATAAGATCGGTCCCGGCGTTCTTCGCGATCCTGATCCTTGAACCGAGGCCTACGCCGAAATAATTGTCGTCATCGTTCTGACGGCTCACAAGGCAGGAGAACCAGAAAGTGGATTCGGCGCCTTTGTTGAAAGGAAAGCGCCGCTCGTAGTCGCCGCCGCAGCGCCAGATGGCGTTGCTTGTCCAGGCGTCCATCATAACGGCGCTGCCGCTGGAATGCAGCCCGGGATAGCTTAAGCCGCCGCAGATCTGGTAGACCTTGTTGGAGCAGGTCCACCAGGGCTCGAACCAGCCTGTCCCGCCTTCCTGCCACATGAGCGAATCGTCAAGCTTGTACAGGAAGCTTTCCTCCGCCAGTATTCTGGAAGGCTTGGCCTTGGCGTGGTAATTGGCGGCGTATTTCCTGATCTTCTTCCAGGTGCGGGCCACGTTGCGCCTGCCGTCCACGCCCAAAGGAACGCCCTCTATGAAGGCGTTGGTGTCCGAAAAATTGTCCGTCCTGTGCCCGGCGTAGGCCATGATGCTGCCATATGAGTCGTCGCCGCGCAAAGTGTAGAAGCTGCCGACGGAATGCCCGAAAAGGCCGCCGTTGGAAGGCCCGGCGCTGTAGCTTTGCTCGATGGCGTGCTGGCCGCCCATGTTGTGGCCGATCTCGTGGATCCAGCTGTGCCAACTCATGTAGTCCACGTTGATCATGTGCGCGGGATCCCTGTCGCTGATGCCGGAAGCCGTGCTCGCCACATAGGCCAAACCGCCATAGTTGCTGTTTTCCGGAACGATGGACCTTACGTCGGCGCCGTAGTGGCACTGCAGATATTTCACGTTGCTAAAAGGCCCCCTGTTGCTGCCGAAAGCGCTGAGATCCGTGCCTCCGTTGCCGGTGCTGACGTAATCCACCGCTTCGCTGTGGGCAAGCACCAGCCTCGTCGGCACGCCGCTGTTTTCCAAACTGAGGTTTCCGAGCGCCAGGCCCTGGGCGATAAGGTTGTTGATGCCGCCGCGCTCCGCGTATTTCTTGCTGGCGTTCTTCGTGTAGATGACGAGAAAGGTCTGCGTCGTCATGACATCGTCGTCCCAGATCTTGGGATCGTCCTTCTGGTCGACAGCGGAGGCGTGTATTTCGGCGTCCCCTTCGTTGACGCCGCACTTCAGGGGATATTTTTTCTCGAAAGCGGCGACGTCCATGCAGTCAATGTTGAGGGGATGTCTGCCGAATCTTTTCAAAAGATCGTAGCTTTCCGGCTTAAGGGCATCGTAAACTCTGCCCATCAGGGCGTCGTCGTCCCAGGTCATGCGGAAATGGCCGAGCCTGTCGTCAAGAAAGCCCGCCCTCACTTCCACGAAGTTGACGTCCATGTAGCAATAGGAGACCGTGCCCGTGAGCGCGGTCGTCGAGGAAGTCTTGATGACGAGCTTGTCCCCCATTCGGAGCGCTTTCACATTGTCGACGAAATCGGCGTCCTGGTTTCCGCTGATGTCGCCTTTAAGCGTGACGCGCGGCGAAATGTCTATGACGCGCTCCCGGGCTGCCAGCGTCAGCGCGGCGAAAATTAAAAGCAGGAATGATCTTTTCATGTCAGGCTTCCAGATTTTTATAAATAAAACACATATATTTATATTTTAGCAAAAAAACGCCCCGCTCGAACATACGAACGGGGCGTCGGAAAAATTTCCAAATTTTAAGGAAAAAATCAGATCCTGAAATCTTCGCCGAGGTAGATCCTGCGGGCTTCCGGATCGTTGATAAGCTTGTCGGCGGAGCCTTCTATAAGGATCTCGCCCTGATTGATAAGATAAGCCCTGTCGGTCACGGAGAGCGTCTCCCTAACGTTGTGGTCGGTGATCAGAATGGCCAGGTCGCGGTGCTTCAGCTCCCTGATGATCTGCTGGACGTCCGCCACGGCGATCGGGTCGACGCCGGAGAAAGGTTCGTCGAGCAGTATGAGCGAGGGGCTCGTGACCAGCGCGCGGGCGATCTCAAGGCGCCTGCGTTCGCCGCCGGAAAGCGTGTAGGCCTTGCTTTTGGCGAGTTTCGAGATGCCGAGCTCTTCCAGGAGCTCATAGGATCTCTTCTTCATCTCGTCCCGTTTCATGGGCAGCGTTTCCATAATGGCCATGATGTTCTCGAAGCTCGTCATGCGCCTGAAAACGGAAGGCTCCTGCGCCAGATAAGCGATGCCGTGCTGGGCGCGGTCGCACATCGGGTCGTTGGTGATATCCCTGCCCTGGAAGACCACTCTTCCAGAATTGGGACGGATGATGCCCACTATCATGTAGAAGGTCGTCGTCTTGCCTGCGCCGTTGGGGCCCAGAAGACCGACGATCTCGCCTTTGTTGACATGGATGCTGACGCCTTTGACTACATTGCGCTGGTTGTAAGTCTTGACCAGCTTTTCAGTGTAAAGGACGGCGTCATTCGGCGGCGTGAAGTCTCCGCTCATTTTTCCTCCTTGATGTTGGGAAGTCTGAGCTTCCCGTCCTGGATGTTCAGGGTAATACGGGCGCCGTCGTCCAGGCTGAGCTTCTTGTGGCGATTGTCCCAGGTGATGGCTGAGCCCGAGGCGGTGTTGCCCCTCAGGTCGCGCATGATGGGTTCCCCGGTCATCCTGAAAGTGTCTTTCACCGCGTCGTAGGTAAGCTTGTTGCCGGTGACAGTCCCCTGCGAAGTGCGGATGAGGACTCTGCCCAAAGCCTCGATCTTGCCGATGTCGTGCGTCGACTGATCCTGGTAGACGATGGCTTTGTCGGCCCTGACGGAAACGTTCGTGATGCGGTTGGCGGCCGTGCCGAAAGCGTCCACGGACGTAAGCTTGACGTTGCCGGTGAGGACGAAGGTCCCGTTAGTCTCCATGGTGGTGGAGTCGGCCGTGATCATCACGCGGCCGCTGCCTTCCTCGGCGAAAAGCGTTCCGCAGAGAAGAAGCACTAATATCAGACTGAGTTTTTTTAGCATGAGCGTTTCCCTTTTAGAATAAGAATTTTTCCTTGTCCTCGCTTGAAGGCGTAAGAATGATCTCAGGAGACTCGAAATCGCACTTGGCCTTCAGAAGGTCGACCGTAAGGCGGCGGCAGCGGATATAGTTCGAGCCGTTGCGGACAATGGGCGGCCCTCCGGTCATGATGACCTTGTTCTGGGCTTTTTCCCAAATGCCGCGGTCGGCGATGACCTCCGTCTTGGTGTTGGTCTGGTCGTTGAAAACGACGTGCACGTTGCCGACGGCCACGACGCGCGAAAAGCCGTCCACGCCCTTCAATCCGAGCTCCTCGACAGCCTGGTCGCCGCCCTTCTTGTCATCCTCGAAATAGACGGTGGCGTTGTCGGTCGTGAGCTTGCGCTCGCCGTCTGTCACGACGACGTGACCCCTTAAGTAAGCCGTGTTCTCCTCGAAGGAGTATTTCAGTTCATCGGAATTGATGGTGACGTCGCTCTTCTCATCTTCTTTCGCGAAGAGGGAGAGCGCCGCGCACAAAAGTATGAATACAGACGCTTTGAGCTTCATGATCATTTCCCCGCTTTGAAAACTTCTATGCTGTTTTTCTCCACTTTGGCCTTGATCTCAACATCATGGAAAAGCTTGCATTCCTTCTTTTCCTTGGTGTAGATGACGTAGAGGCCGCGCCCTTTTATCACTCTGTCGCCGTCCAGCAGCTGAACGGTCTTGTCCGTTTCAATTTCTCCGGTCTCCCTGTTGACGTCGGCGTATTCCGTCAGGAGCTTGACGACCGTGCCGTCGCGCCTGAAGAGCGTCACGATCACGTCATAGACGCGGATCTTCGAGCCTTCCGACTGTTTGGCGCTGGAGCCCTCCAGGACCCAGCGGCGGTCGCCCGTCTCGTCAACTTCCATCACCGTCACGCCGTCAAGCATCTCCATCTCGTCGAGCATCTCGTCGCGGCTGTTGCCGGACTTGACGTTCTGAGTGGCCGCGACCGCCGTTTTGGCGGGGGCCTTCTCCTCCGCCAAAAGCGGAGACGCGAGAAGCAAAACTATGATCAGCAGCTTAAGCATAATAATCGGCTATGACTTTTTCCCAAAGGGATTGACCTTTCAAAATATATTCTATCACTTCTCTGACAGCGCCATGTCCTCCGGGTTTCAAAGTCACGAGCTGGGCCGCTTCCCTGCATTCGTTGGAAGCGTCGCCCACCGCCACGGGAAGCCCCGCCTCGCGCATCATGGGGATGTCTATGATGTCGTCGCCGATGACGCAGATCTCGTTCAAGGGAACGCCGCATTCACGCGAAAAACGCTTCAGGACTTCCGCTTTGTCGCCGCATTTCTGGTAGACGTATTTCAGGCCGAAATCCTGCGCGCGTTCGCTGACGGCGACGGATTCGCGCCCCGTGATGACCGCGAAGTCATACCCCGCTTTCAGCCAGAGCCTGACGCCGAGGCCGTCCTTGCAGTCGAAGCGCTTCAATTCCATGCCGGCTGTCCCGTAGATGATGCCGCCGTCCGTCATGACGCCGTCGATGTCGACCGCGATGGCTTTTATGGAGCGCAGAGCCGCGAGCTGTTCCGGAGTGGGATTTTTGTCTTGCCAGTGAGGCATTTTTACATTCCTATTAGTTCGTCGTCGTCCAGGAGGCCGAGCAGTTTCCCGTTTTCGTCGACCACCGGCAGCTGGGAGAATTTCTTGACCGTCCCGCCCATGATCTCGGCGGCTTCAGACGCGAGGTAACCGGGAGTGATGGTGTGCGGTTCTTTTATCATGACCGCGGAGACTGGCTGCATGATAGCCTCGGGATCGTTCAGCATCGCGCGGCGGAAATCGCCGTCCGTGAAGAAGCCGCAGAGCTTGTCGTCAGAATCGACCACGCAGGCCGCGCCGTTCTTGGTCTTCGTCATAAGCACGACCACGTCGCGCACGATGGTGTCGGGGCTGACCTTGCAAAGGCGGTCGTCCTTGCGCATCAGCTGCTCGACCTTCATCATCTTGCGGCCCAAGGCGCCGCCCGGATGCAGCAGGGCGAAATCTTTTTCCGTAAAGTTTCTCTTCTCTACCAAAGCCATGGCGAGCGCGTCGCCCAAAGCCAGCTGCACCGTGGAAGAGCAGGTCGGCACCATGCCGAAGGAACAGGCTTCCTTGGGAACGTAGCTGGATATGAATTCGTCGGCCGCTTTCGCGAGCGTGGAATCCTTGCGGCCTGTCATGGCGATAAGCTTGGCGCCCCTCTGCCTGAGGCAGGGAAGGATGGCCGTGACCTCGCTGGTCTCGCCGCTGTTGCTTAGCGCCAGTACGACGTCCCCTTTCATGACCATACCGAGGTCGCCGTGAAAGGCTTCGCCCGGATGGATGGCGAAGGCGGGAGTGCCTGTGGAGGCCAGCGTCGCCGCGATCTTCCTCGCGATGTGGAAGCATTTGCCCATGCCGAGGACGATCACGCGCCCCTTGCAAGCGTACATCAGTTCGACGGCCTTGGAAAAGGATTCGTCGAGCCTGCTGGAGACGTCGTCTATGGCGCGGGCTTCCAGTTTCAGGACATTTCTGGCTACGGTAAGATGATCCATATCTATTCTCCGTTGACGCACTCGTCAACTTTCATAAGCATTTCAGTGAGCGCTCCGAACTTTTCGAGCGGCCAGCTGTTCGGGCCGTCGCAGAGCGCCTTGTCGGGGTCGGGGTGAACTTCCATGAAGACGCCGTCAACTCCGGCCGCCACGGCGGCTCTGGCCAGAAGCGGCACGAAGGTCCTGTCGCCGCCGGAGCAGGTCCCCTGCCCGCTGGGCAGCTGGACGGAGTGCGTGGCGTCGAAGATGACAGGCACACCAATCTGGCGCATGACCATAAGACCGCGCATGTCGACCACGAGATTGCCGTAGCCGAAAGCAGCGCCCCTTTCCGTCAGCATGATCTTTTCGTTGCCGGTGGAAGCGACTTTCGCCACGGCCTGGGCCATCGTCTGTGGAGCCACGAATTGGCCCTTCTTAATATTTATCACACGTCCGCTGCGGCCGGCTTCGACCAAAAGGTCAGTCTGGCGGCAGAGGAAGGCTGGGATCTGGATGACGTCCGCGACGGCGGCCACTTTCTCGACCTGCCAGCTCTCATGGACGTCGGTCACTATCGGCAAACCTGTCTCTTTCTTCACTTCGGCAAGTATCTCAAGGCCCTTTTCCAATCCAGGGCCGCGGAAATTGTTGACCGAAGTGCGGTTCGCCTTGTCAAAACTCGCTTTGAATACAAGAGAGAAGCCTTTTTCCTGCGCGATCTTTTTTAGCGCGAAAGCTTCTTCCATAACTTTGTCGGGGCTTTCTATAACGCAGGGGCCGGCCATGAAGAAAAGCGGCTCTCCGCCGCCCGCGAAAAACGACGCTATCCCGACTTTGCGCGTGGCAACTTTTTCCGGCTTGGCGCTGACGCTGATATCGTATTTGTCGTCAGTCATCAACTTCTCTCCCTCGCTTTTAAAATTTCTTCCGTGGCGGCCAGGTCTTCCGGGGTGTCTATGCCGGGAGCCGCGCCGTCCACTTTCACGCAGACTATCCTCATGCCGTTCTCGAGCGCTCTCAGCTGCTCGAGTTTCTCGCTCTGCTCCAAAGGAGAGGCGGGCATTTTCGCGAAACTCAAAAGGGCCTCCCTCTTATAACAGTAGAGCCCGATGTGGGCGAAGTACGAGGCCTTGAAATCGTCCCTAGGATAAGGAATGGGCGCTCTGGAAAAATACAGCGCTCTCTCCTTTTGGTCGAGGACGACCTTCACTTTGTTGGGATTCTGGGCTTCTTCCCTGCTCACCGGGTAAACGAGCGTTGACCAGTCGGCGTCGGACTTTTCCAAAGCATCTATGGCCTTTTCGACGGCCACGGGGTCGATCAGCGGTTCATCGCCCTGAATGTTGACGACGATGTCGGGCGTAACGTCAAGTTTTCCCAGAGCCTCGACGATCCTGTCCGTTCCGCAGCAGTGGTCGCTTCTGGTCATGATGGCCGTATGCCCTGAGTGCGCGACCGCCTCCGCGATCCTTTCGTCGTCGGTGGCGACGTAAACGCGGGAAAGATTCCTGACTTTAGACGCAGCGGCGCAGACGTGGGCTATTACCGGCAAGCCCCTTAATAATTTCAGGGGTTTGCCGGGAAAGCGCGTCGACGCGTAGCGCGCCGGAATTATCCCAACGTTCAGGGACATAAACAGGTTCTTTAGGCCTTCGTTACTTTGCCGGAGCGGATGCAGCGGGCACAGACGGTGGCGGTAAGAACGGTGCCGTCTTCAGTTCTGACGCGGACCTTCTGAAGATTCGGCATGAAACGACGGACGGAGATGCCGGTGGTGTGCAAGCCGATGCCGCCTTTCTTTTTCGGAATACCGTGACGGATGATCTTTTTGCCGACAGAGGGCTTCTTGCCGCAGATATCGCATTCTTTAGACATATTTGTCTCCTTGTTTTTTTGTTTATTTTAATTTGTTATTTGTTTTCAAATTACCAGCGCTCGACAGCCTGCTCGCAGATGTGCTGGGCAAGGTCCGAGCAAGCGAGCAGAATGGCCTGATGGCGCGTCTGTGAAATGTCGTCGGTCGTCAGGAGGTCGTATTTCCCCCTCACCCTGCTTCTGCTCCAGATGGCGACGGGCTCGCCGTCCTGGTATTCGTACATGGTGATGTTGGCGTAGACGATCGCCCTGAAAGCCGTGGCCACGCCGGCGGCGTTGGCGTTGTCGTTCTTGTCGACGAACTGCGTGGGCCTGAAGACCAGATCGACCAGCTGGACTCTCAGTTCGCCGTCAGCCTCTTCGGCCGTGGGAACCACTTCGTAAGTCTGCTCTTTCGTGAACTCGCTGATGATCTGGTTCGTGACTTCCATCAGAAGATGCGGCTCGTTGACCTTTTCCGGAATGTAAGAAATGCGCGGAATGTGCAGCTTCTTGATGTTGTCTTCGCGCTGAGGAGAGCCCAGTGTGTAGCCCATTATGCTGATCGGCGTGTCGGCGGAATGATCCCTCTCGCACCCCGCGATAAGGGTGAGAAGGAACGCTCCGGCTATAAGGGGGAATAATTTCATGTTGATCACCTTTAGTCGATGCGGTGAAGTTCCTCGCGGCACTTCTGGATGCGGGTGTCGAGGACGTCCATGTGACGCCAGTTGGGAGGAGCCTGCGCCTTCAGGGCGTTGAAGGAATCCAGAGCCTGGCCGTAATAGAAGCGGGCGTTGACCGAATCGTTCTGATTCTGATAAGCCTCGGCTCTCTGCACCAGATTGTAAGCTTTCTTATAGGCGTTGATCAGCGTCGTCTCGCTGGAATAGTCCTTCACGTTCTTCTCTTCGACCGTTCTCTGATACTGTTCCTGGCTGATGGCGGTGGAGACGCGGCCGGCATCCGGCATGGTGCGGATCTTCGTGCCTTCGGGAGCTTTCACGATGGCGTCCTTGTTCAGGTCGCTGTTTTCCTCCGTAAGTCCCTTGGGCAGGACGGAAACGAGCTCTTCGTCGGTTATGGTCACGCCAGTCGTGGTCTTGACAGGCTGCTCTTCAGCCTTCGGCTTTTCGTCTTCAAAAGCGGGCTTCGTCACTTCCCTGGTCACTCTGAGACCGGTGTTGGTCGTGACGTTGATCTTTATAGCCTGTTCTTTGGGCTCGGTCTGGACAGGGATTATGCTGCTGACCAGCTCGTCCGCGGGATTCTCTTTGACTTCGGCCGTAACATTGGCGGTCGAAAGCTGCGGCTTCGGCTGTTCCGGAGTCACGACTTCAAAGCTCGGCTTGCTGACGTTGGCGGTCACTTTCACAGTGGGCTCGCTAACGGGAACGCTCGTCTCGACCTGGAAGGAAGGCGCGTAATTGGAAACGACGGGTTTCGTCTCGACGGGCTTGGTCTCGATGACCGTTGTCGTGCCGGAAACATTGCCGGAAACATCCCTGAAGACCGGGGCGGATCCGGTGCCGGTATAGCTGGCTTTCGGAGGAGCGGAGACGACGACGGAACTGCTGGAATTGTAACCGGCCAGTTCCGAAGAGGAGACCGTGCTGTATTTGGGGGGATCGCTGGTCACGACTTCGTCGAAATTCTCGGCCTGGGAGATGGTCTGCCAGCTGGAGGACTGGATGCGGCTCGTCGGCTGGGAAACGGAGGGTTTCGGCGCTTCGTTGACAGGAGCGGTGAAGGTCGGCTCCGTCACGCGCGGCGGTTCCGTCACGGCAACGGTCTGCACCGGCTGAGTGACAGGCTGCGTCTTGACTTCCGTGCCGGGCACGGGCGCCCAGACGTTCTCGATTTTCTGGACCGGCTTGGTCTCAAATTCTTCTTTTCTGATCTCCGTGACCACGATCTCGTTCAGCGGTTTTTCCTCTTTTATGACCTGCTCCTTCACGTAAGTGGAGGCCGAAACTTTGCTGACGGGAGGAGGAACGGCGTCGGGATTGCTCTGCTGATAAAGCTTGAGCAACGCGTCGCTGGCCTGCTGGGCTTCGGCTTCCTTCTCATACTCGTCCTTCATGAAGGTGGTCAGTTCCTGCTTTTTGCCGGGATCCTGGAGATATTCGTTCATGACCTGACGGGACTGTTTCTGACGCCAGTCGTCGCCGGTGGCGGCCATCGAGGAGCTTGAGGAACTGAGAGCGGCCGTTCTTTCGACACGCTGGTCTTCCGTCTTGGCCGGGTCCTTCTTCAAAGGATAGTTGGAGCTGCTTTCGGAGTCGAAGGCGCTGCCGTTGTTGGTGATCTCAGGAGTCTTGACGGGAGCGGAGACGGGGCGCGTCTCGTCGAAGGGAGCGCTGGAGGCCTTGGGGGTGCCGAAAGCGTCGGTATCATTGCTCTTGAAAGACCTGACGGCTTCGTCCTGTTCTTTCTGGGAGCTGACGGCGCCGGCGTCCGGGGTCGGGTCGACATAGGTCACCTTGTCTTTCGGCATGCCCTGGACCGGTTCGCCCTTGAGGGCGGCCAGGCGCATCTTCGCCTTGTCGGCGCAATCGGTGTCGGGATACTCGGAGACGAGCAGCTCGTAGTGCATGATGGCGGACTTGGCGTGGCCTGAGTAGTCGTAGTAATAAGCCTGGTCGTAGAGGGACTGGGCCTTGCGGTCCCTGAGGGCGCGGATGTGAGCCTGGGCGTCGCCCACGTGCTCAGCGGTCGGGAATTCCCTGATATAGTTGCGGAAGCTCGCGATGGCGCGGTCGGTGCTGGTCTGGTCGTAGTCGGCCGCCACAGCCGCAGCGGAGTCGACTATGCCGAGCATGAAGGCCGAGTCGTCGACGAGCTGCGAAGTCGGGAAATTCTGGCAGACAGCCTCGAAAGATTCCCTTGCCGGGCCGTACTTCTTCAGATTGTACTGGGCCATGCCGAGGGAATACTGGGCGGCCGGAGAAGCCTCGCCGTAAGGAGAATTCTCAAGTATCTTGCTGAAGATCTTCTCAGCCACGGAGTAGCGCTTGTATTCCATGTAATGGTTGCCGATCCTCATCTGGTTGCGTGTGATGACCGACATCTTCGTGAACTCTTTGTGATTGTCCCAGATCTCCTGGTAGGCCTCGAAGGCCGCGTACGGATCGCCGAGCTTGTTCTCGCAAAGCGCTATGTATTCCCAGCCTCTCACGGCCCTGGCGGAACGGGGGAAATCTTCCTGCATCTTGCGGAAAAGTTTGAGCGCGCCGGAATAGTCTCCGGTCTCGTAAGCCGTGACGCCCTGCTGGAAAAGCGAAGAAGCGGTCTGGGCTGAAGTTTCAGCGGCAGCCGAGGACAGACAGACGGCAGTCATAAGGCCCGTAAGAAAAATGGTGCGCAATAATTGAGATTTCATATGCGTCTCCTTGCGGAAAAATTAACGGTCTTTCGAAATTTATTTGGAGCTTTCAGCTTCGGTTTCGGCTTCGGCGGTCTCTTCGGGATAGTTCCCGTTCTTGCGCCAGATGGAGTCGGTTATGTCTTCGATAAGCGGGGAATCCTTGAGATCCTCGAGCTCTTTGGCGGCCGCAAGGGCCTCCTCGTCCTTGCCCTGCAGGGCGTAGATCTTGAAGAGCAGATATTTGGCGTTCTGGGCGTGCTCGCCCTTCATAAGCTTCTCATTGAGAATGTTGACGGCTTGGTCGTAATCGCCCTCGCCGACGTAGCAGCGCGCCACGGACAGCCAGGCGGCGTCAGCGTATTCGTCATTGGGATATTCCTTGGCGACTCTCGTGTAGTATTCCCTGGCGAGCGCGTAGTTCGTCGAGGAGGCCGCCTCGGAGGCCAGCCTCAGGAGGGCGCTCTTGGCGCCGTGGGTCCCGGGGTACTTGTTGGGGATCTCGGAAAGAGCGACGGTATTCGTTCCGGCGTTGGCCAAGTTGTTCTCGGCGTTGGCCTTTTTCGCATTCTTATTGTTGATGATCTGATAAACCGCCACGCAGAGGACGAGCAGTATCAAAATACCCAGAAGGATGGAATTGCGTTTTTTGACCACCGTGACAGTGATCTTCTCGAGTTCTTCATGCACCGCGTCGTGACGCAGTTCCTTTTTTGTTAAGCCAGCCATATTGCTCCTAAATGCGGAGGTTGAGTTAATTGATCTTTTGAGCCCGGATCTTTCGGAGCGGACTATCCTCGGCCGGATTCGAACCGGCGACCTACGGTTTAGGAAACCGTCGCTCTATCCTGCTGAGCTACGAGGACAGTCTGTGCCCGAAACATTAAGGCAAATTAAATTCTATTCGTTTATGATACCAAAAGACCTTTTCAGGTTCAAGACGTCTGCCGACAAGCCCGGATCCGGGAGAGTTGAAGTCCTTGCGCCGCAAGGCGCGTTTGCATTCCACGACCCCTTTTGATACAATCCTAACAATTCAAAAAATTAAGAAAGAATATTTTTGCCCTATCCTCGGTTAACATCTGGTTGTTGGCTTAGAGTGGGGTGTATTGCGTCCCAAATGGGGCGCCAACATAAAAGGAGGCAATTATGCCTATCACAGTTGAACGCAAGCAGGAAGTCATGCAGAAATTCGCTCTGCACGACAAGGACACGGGTTCCTCCGACGTCCAGATCGCTCTCATGACGGAGCGTATCTCCCACATCCAGGAGCACCTCAAACAGTTCCCGAAGGACAACAACTCCAGAAGGGGCCTTTTGAAGCTGGTCGCCAAGCGCAGGAAACTACTCGATTATCTGCGCGCCACGGCGGAAGACCGCTACAAAGCGCTGCTTGAACAGCTCAACATCCGTAAGTAATTACGGGCAACGCGCGGTCCAGACGATATCCGGGCCGCGCGTTTAAACTTTAATTAATGTTTGGAGTCTTTTTTTTATGGTTTCCCAAGTAGAAACGCAATTTCTGGGCAAAACGCTCAAGATCGAGACCGGCCGCATCGCCCGCCAGGCCCACGGCGCCGTTATTTTAAGCTACGATGATCTAGTGCTGCTGGCGACCGCCGTCTCACCATACGAAGTTAAAGAGGATACCGATTTCTTTCCTTTGACAGTCGATTACCGTGAACGCTTCCCGGCCGTCGGCAAGTTCCCCGGCGGATACATGAAACGCGAGAACCGTCCCACGGACAAAGAGATACTTACCATGCGCTGCATCGACAGGCCCATGCGTCCCCTTTTCCCGGCCGACTATTACAACGAGGTGCAGATCATGCTCCAGGTCCTCAGTGCCAAGCGCGACGTTGACCCGGACACCATGGCCGTGACCGCCGCTTCCGCGGCCGTCGCCGTCTCCGACATCCCCTTCGCCTGCACGCTGGCGGCCGTCAGAGTCGTCAAAGTCGACGGCGAACTTATCATAAACCCGAACGACGAGCAGCGCGCCAAGGCTTCCCTCGACTTCGTGGTCGCCGGCTCCGCCACCAAGGTCGTCATGATCGAAGGCGAAGCCAAGCAGGCCCCCGAAGCCGACGTGACCGAAGCGATCGCCTACGCCTTCAAGGAGCTCCAGCCCCTCATCAAGGCCCAGGACGAACTGGCCGCCAAGATCGGCGTCGTTAAGCGCGAATACACTCACATCAAGGCCGGCGAAAAGGCCATGTCCGTCTGTGAGAGCTACCGCGACCGCATCACGGAAGCCCTCAAGATCACCGGCAAAGCCGAACGCAACGACAAGCTCACCGAGCTCAGGAAAGCCTACGTCGAGGAAGTCCAGGCTATAGAGGAATGCGCCGAGGAGAACGTCATCGCCCTGAACGTGGCTTTCGAGGACCTGACCGGCGTCTGCTTAAGGAAGCTCATCCGGAACGAAGGTCACAGAGTCGACGGCCGCGGCCTCGACGAGATCCGCCCCATCACCTGCGAAACGGGCTTTTTGCCCCGCTGCCACGGCTCCGCCCTCTTTACCAGAGGCGAGACCCAGGCGCTCGTTACCCTGACGCTCGGCACGGCCGACGACGCCCAGGGCGTCGAAGGATTGGCCGGCGAATCTCAGAAGAAATTCATGCTGCACTACACCTTCCCTCCGTACTCCGTCGGCGAGGCCAGGCCGCTTAGAGGCCCCGGCCGCCGCGAGATCGGCCACGGCAATCTTGCTGAGCGCAGCCTGAAGTTCCTCGTTCCCGAGAATTTCGACTACACCATCCGCATCACCAGCGACATCACGGAATCCAACGGCTCTTCGTCTATGGCTTCCGTTTGCGGCGGCTGCCTGTCCCTCATGGACGCCGGCGTCCCCATCGACGCTCCGGTGGCCGGCATCTCCGTCGGTCTGGTGGCCGATGACGACGAATACACCCTCATCACCGACATCGTCGGCGACGAGGACCACTACGGACACATGGACTTCAAGGTGGCCGGCTCCAAGAAAGGCGTGACCGGCGTCCAGGTCGACCTCAAAGTGGAAGGCCTCCCCGTCGATCTGCTGCCCGCGATCTTCGAAAGAGCCCGCAGCGCCAGACTCCGCATCCTTGACATTATGGCCAAGGAACTGCCCGCGCCGAGGCCGGAACTCTCGCCCTTGGCTCCCAAGATCCTGACGATCAAGATCCCGGTCGACAAGATCGGCGCCCTGATCGGCCCCGGCGGCAAAAACGTCCGCGCCATCCAGGAACAGACCGGCACGACCATCTCCATTGAAGACGACGGCACCGTCCAGATCGCCGGCGACTCCCTCGAGATCGCCCAGAAGGGCAAAGAGATCGTCGAGGCCATGATGGCGACCGCTGAGATCGGCAAGACCTATCACGGCACCGTCACGAGGCTCATGAGCTTCGGCGCCTTCGTCAAGATCCTTCCCGACGTGGAAGGCATGGTGCACATCAGCGAGATCAGGGACGAGCGCGTCGAAAAGATCGAAGACGTCCTGAAAGAAGGCGACGAGGTAGACGTGCGCGTCATCGAGATCGACGACAAGGGCCGCGTCAACCTTACCATGAAGCACCTTGACGAGCCTTTCGACCCCACGAAGGTCAAGAGCCGCAGCCAAAAGGACAGCGAGCGCCGAGGCCGCTCCGAGGGCGGAAGACCCCGCCGCGAGGAAAGACGCCCGCGCCGCCAGCAGAGGGACGACAGCCAGGACGACAATGCCTGATAATTCCGTCAGCATCCGCTTCCTCAGGCTTCCGGGAACGGAAGACCTGCCCCTGCCCTGCTACCAGACCGAAGGTTCCAGCGGACTGGACGTCTGCGCGGCCAACAGGGAGGACATCGTTCTTGAGCCCGGAGGATTTTCCATGATCCCGACCGGGCTCAAGGCCGCCCTTCCCCAAGGCTTTGAGATACAGGTGAGGCCGAGAAGCGGCCTGGCGGCCAAGCACGGCATTGGCGTCGTCAACGGTCCCGGGACCGTGGATTCCGACTACCGAGGAGAGATCCGCGTCATCCTGATCAATTTTGGAAAAGAAAGCTTCACCGTGACCCGCGGCATGCGCATAGCCCAGTTCGTCGTCCAGAGGGTGGAAAGGGCCGCGGTCGTTTCCTGCTCCGACGAAGCGGAGCTGGGAGAGACCGTCCGCGGCGAAGGCGGCTTCGGACACACAGGAATATTGTAAAATAGAATTGAAGACTCCGTTAGGGAAATCATAAATAATCTCTCAGCGAGGAAATTATGAAAAAAGTCATTGCTCTTACCCTAGTCCTTATCTTCTCCGGCGCGCTTTTCGCCTCTCATGACGAGCCGCCGAAAGTCCTGCAGGTCAAAAAGACCGTAGGCCAGGTCGAATCCAGCGGAACAGCCATAACGCTCTATACCCGCCTTTTCGGCCTTGACACTCCCGAAGGCGTGAACGAGCATTACAACCGTTTCCGTCTCTACGACTCCGACACCGTCGCCAACGCCGACAAGAGCCCCATCCCCAAACGCGCCCTGGAGTTCACAAAGACTAAGAAATACCGCCAGATGTACGGTCCCGACCTGATCCTGACCGGCGAGTACTTCATCATAACCGGCCCGAGCTACGCGTTCACCGTCGTTGAGGAGAAGACCAAGCGCATATCCAACGCCGAAAGACTGCAGTCGCTTCTCGACGCAGCCGAGTCGAATTACGTGGCCGTGACCGAAAAGCTCATAGTCAGCGAGTTCATGGACTGGTCCGACAATCCCGCCCGCATTTTCGTGATCCCCAACCAGGCCATGTGGCTGAGACTGAGGGACCCGCAGTCGGCCGAACAGATGTGCGCCAACTACTGCACGAGCGACGTCTCCCGCGAGATCGCGATCCTTGACGACGCCAGCTGCTCCGAGTACGTGCCCCAGACTCTCTGCTACGCCGTGACGGAGCAGATCCTGAAAGAATACGGCCGCGTGCTTTCCGGCCGCCCGGATTCCAAGATCCCGCTCTTTTTGATGACCGGCATCGCCGGCTATCTCTCCGGCCTGGAAGTCTGCGTCGCTCCCCCGGCTTTCCTTCCCATACAGGTCAGGGAGGTCGTCATAAACAGCAAGGCCAAAAAGATCAAAAGGCCGAAAGTCGGCATCATGCTCCCCCTGCAGGCCAAACGCCTGCTGCCCTTCTCCGAACTGAAGGACGCGCAGACTCTGCCTCAGCTTCCCGAACAGAAGTACTACTTCCTCCGCGAGACTAAGGGCGTCGTCGAGAAACTCTGGAAGGAATCCCCCTTGGGCATGCTGAGCCTGATCCGCTCCCTCAGCTCCGGCCGCAACTTTGACAAAGAGTTCAGCCTCTCCTACTGCGAGATGCAGCGCGGCATCATCGGCACGGAAGTCAAAGAACAGAAGCCCACGACCAACGTGGTGGTCGTCGGCGAAGCCGATCTGAAATATCTGGAAAAAGCTTCCAACCGTCTCTTCTACGAAATGACGCAGGAAAAGATGACGGAAGACATCATAAAGGCCAAGAAGGCCAAAGAAGAGGCTAAGAAGGCTGCTGAGGCCGCCGGCGAAGCCGCGCCTACTGAAGGCGAAGGCGAAGGCGAAGCGAAACCGGAAGACGGCGCTGATGAGACCGCTCCGGCCGCCGAAGCCGAAAAGGAACCTGAGGCGGAAGCCAAAGCTCCTGAAAAAGCCGACGAGGCCCCCAAGGAACCGGAACCGGAAGCCGCCGCTCCGGAAAAGGAAGCCAAACCCGAAACTGAAAGCTCTAACTCTTAAGTGAGGTCACGATCATGAAGAAAAATCTCCTTTATCTCTTTCTTGTTTCCCTCGCCCTGACCACCGCCGTCGCTTTCGCAGACGAGGAATTCGACGATGAAGACGTCCAGTTCGACGAAGACGGCAACGCCATAGAGGAAGTCGTGGAAGACGGATCCGATTCCGAAGAGACCGCCCAGGCTGTCCAGTCCAACGCCTCGGAAGCCGCTTCCGAAGCTCTCGACGAAGAAGCCAAGAAAGAACTCGTGGAAAACACCAAGGAAGGCGCCGGCGCCCTCACCCAGGACGACGCCGACAAGGCCGCGAAAGGCCCCCAGTTCACCTGCCCGAAATGGAAAGTGTACCTTGACAGGCTGAACGCGAAAGCCGGCAGCGACCGCGGCGCCCGCAACTATTGCAGCAAGATCAGCATAACGGACGACAAAGGCATCCAGAAGACCTACGACGCCTTCCGCCAGAACGACGTCAAGATGCTCAAACTCGGCGACAGCAACCACGCTTCGCGTTTGAAAAGCGCCCTGAAGGGCCAGAAGCTGGCCGTGGCTGAAAGCACGTGCTTCGTGGCCGTCTATCCCAAGACCTGCAAAGTCCCCAAGAACGGCAAGGCCACTGAAGTCGAGACCGCGGAATTCTACGGCATCGACCAGATCCTCTCCGCCGGCGACGCCGCTTTCGACAAGGCTACGGAAACGCTCGTTATGACCGACTTCATCAACTGGCTGAACAAACTGAGAGGCAAAGTTTACTTTGTCACGAGAAGCGAAGACTGGACCATGCTGAAAGGCACCGGCCTCAGGAACTCCCCCGTGCAGACGGTCTACACCGCCAAGGGCTACAGGGAATTCTACGTCTATCTCACGGCGATCAACAAAGAATGGAACGCGGAAGCCTTCGCTTACGCCGTGGCCGCCGCCGTGCTTGACGAGTTCCTCTCCGTCACCAACCCCAGGGGCCCGGTCAACGAATTCTTGACCGTCGGCTTCGCCGCCTACTGCAGCGACATCTCTTCCGTTATTACGGAAGGCGGCCCTGTGCAGCTCCAGCGCTTCCAGAACAAGCCCGTCACCTACGACATGCTCCAGAAGATGAAGTCCGGCTCCCTCCCCTTCAGGTACCTGCCGCTTGAGAAATCCGCCATCATCAACATCGACCAGTTCGTCAAGAACGGCGCGCCGACCGACAACTACAAGCTCTACTACTATCTGCGCCAGTCCGCCGCCATCTACGAATACCTCTCCATCAGGGACGCGCTGCCTTTGATCTACCTTATGCGCAAGAGCAAAGAGTCGAACCGCAACTTTGACAAAGACTACGACAACTACTTCGCCAGTCTGCACCGCGACTCCTTCATGGGCAAGAAGAGCGAGCCCAAAAAGGACGACAAAGATAAGAAGGACAAGAAGGATAAGAAAGACAAGAAGGAAGGCGATGGCGAGGAAGGCGGAGATTCCGCCGAGGCCGAGGACATCGGCAGCAATTACAAGACCTTCCGCAACCGCATCCCGTATCTTGTCTTCAACGCGCTGACCGCCGACTCCGTCGCCAGCGACATTGAGGAACAGCAGAAGAAGGCCAAGGCTCAGAAAGGCAAAGACCCCTCAAAGGATCAGAAGAACCAGAAGAAATCCAAAAAGGACTAAGAATCAGCATGAAAAAAGTTTTTCTGATAATCGTGCTTCTCGGCATAGCCGGTACGGTCGCCATTCTTTTGGCCACCGGCAGGCCTATAGAGGAAAAATTGGCCGAGGCTGAGAAAGCCCTGCAGGAAAAGCGTTACAGCGACGCCCTGCCGGTCTTCAAGAAAGCCGTCCGCAAATACGAAAACAACCAAACCTCGAAGGCCGATGCCCTCTACAAGCAGGCCCTCTGCGAGACCGCGCTCGGCAAGAGCAGCGAGGACACCTGGAGAAAGGTACTCGAGAACCACTCCAATCCCGAGATACAGGCCCGCGCGGAATATGAGCTCATATCTTTCGCGAGCGACAAGGAAGCGGCCAAGGCCGCCTTCAGGGAAAAATACCCCAAGAACGAAGCCTCCAGGTCCTTCCTCGTTGAGGAGCTGAAAGGAGCGAACGCCAAGGGCGACCAGAAGAAGGCCGACGAAGTCCGCCAGGCCCTGATCGACGCCTTCCCGGAAAGCGCCGAGGCCAAGCAAGCGGAAGCCTACATCGGCGACCGCAACCTGGCGGAGCTCTTCGAGGCGAGGCTTGATTTCATTACGAACCACGTGGTCCATTCCGGTGAGGTTTTGAACGTCATCGCCAGAAAATACAAAACGACTTCCGACTCCATCCTCTTCGTCAACAGGATGAATTCCGACCGCATCAGGATCAACCAGCGCCTCAGGATCGACCTCTCAAGCTATCTGATCGACGTCTCGATCCCGGAATTCAAGCTGCGCCTTTACAGGATCTGGAACGGTCAGACCAATTTCTTCAAGAGCTATCCTGTCGGCACCGGCAAGAACGACAACACGCCGAGGGGCGACTTCATCGTCAACTTGAAGCAGAAGGAGCCCATCTGGTACAAGGACAATAGTAAGCCCATTCCCTACGGCGATCCCGAGAACGCCTTGGGCACCCGCTGGATGGCCATCAGCTCCCCCGGCTTCGGCATCCACGGCACCTGGGAGCCCGACACCGTCGGCAAAGCCTCGAGCGCCGGCTGCGTGAGAATGAAAAACGAGGACGTCGAGGAACTCTACTCCCTGGTCAAGGAAGGCACCGTCGTCCACATTCACGACTGATCATGCTCTATTACGATTTTGAAAAACCGATAATCGAGCTTGAAAAGAACATCGAGGAGCTTAAGCGCTACTCCGAGGAAGTCAAGGTCGACGCTTCCGCCGAGATCGAAGGCTTGATCAAAAAGCGGGACGCCCTCTGCTCCGAAGTCTATTCCAAGCTGACGCCCTATGAGATCGTCCAGATCGCGAGGCATCCCCAGCGTCCCTACACGCTGGACTACGTCGCGCTAGCCTGCGAGGATTTCCAGGAACTGCACGGCGACAGACGCTTCAAGGACGACGAGGCGATGGTCGGCGGATTCGCGACCATGGGCGGCGAAAAGATCATGCTTATAGGCCAGCAGAAAGGCCGCTCCGCCAAGGAAAACATCCAGCGCAATTTCGGCATGGCGCATCCCGAGGGCTACCGCAAGGCCATGAGGCTGATGGAAATGGCGGACCGCTTCGGTCTGCCGATCGTCACGCTCATTGACACGGCCGGCGCGTATCCCGGCATCGGCGCCGAGGAACGCGGCCAGGCCGAGGCCATCGCGGAAAATCTCCGCGACATGATGGATCTTGCCGTCCCCATCGTCTCAGTAGTCATAGGCGAAGGCGGCAGCGGCGGCGCCATCGGCATCGGCGTCTGCAACCGTCTTCTCGCGCTCTCCTACTCCTATTACTCCGTCATCTCGCCTGAAGGCTGCGCGGCCATTCTTTTCCACGACGCCAAACGCGCCGCCGACGCGGCCAGCGCTCTGCGCCTGACAGCCGCCGATCTCAAGAAGCTCGGCATAGCCGACGAAGTGATAGAGGAGCCAATTGGCGGCGCGCACAGGGACCACAAAGCCATGGCGGCTTCCTTGAAAGAAGCCGTGCTCAGACATATCGGCGAACTCAAAAAACTTTCCCCTCAGGAATTAAAAGAACAGCGCTATCAGAAATTCCGTCAGGTCGGATGTCTCCGGGAGATTTAAAGCATGATCTCAGTGCGAGGGGCCCGCGAACATAACCTGAGGAATATCAGCGTCGATATTCCGCACAATTCCCTTACCGTGATAACGGGGCTTTCCGGTTCCGGAAAATCCAGTCTCGCGCTCGACACTCTTTTCGCGGAAGGGCAGAGGCGCTTCATGGAGAGCCTCTCCAGCTACGCCAGGCAGTTCCTCGGCATTTTGCAGAAGCCGAAAGTCGACCGCATCATTGGCCTCTCCCCCGCCATCGCCATCCAGCAGAGGATGGGCAACACGAGCCTTAGGTCAACGGTTGGCACAGCGACCGAGATCCACGACTACTTAAGGGTGCTCTTTTCGCAGCTGGGCGTCCCCCACTGCCCGAAGTGCGGCGCCGCCATTACCCCACAGACTCCCGAAGAGATCATAGAGGCGATCCTCGCCCTCCCGGAAGGCGAGAAGATCGAGATCCTCTCCCCTCTCGTAAGAGGCAAAAAAGGCGAACACAAGGAACTCTTGGCTAAGGCCAGACGCGAAGGCTTCCAGCGAGTCAGGATCGACGACGTTGAATATCTCCTGGATGAAGCGCCCTCGCTCGCGCGCTACAATCTTCACACGATCGAAGTGGTCGTCGACCGCATAATCGTGAGGCCGGACATCCGGCGCCGCCTCGCGGACTCCGTCGAGACCGCCCTCAAGCTCGGCGAGAACTCCCTCGTCGTGCACAAACTTAATGGCGGCGACCTGTTCTTCTCCGGAAACTACGCCTGCCCCAACTGCCGCGACGGCGAAGAGCTTCCCAAAATGGAGCCGAGGCTTTTCTCCTTCAACAGCCCCTACGGTTTCTGCCCGACCTGCTACGGGCTCGGCGTAATGTATTTCGACGTGAACCAGGTGTGCCCGGAGTGTCACGGGGAAAGATTGAACGCTTACAGCCGCGCCGTGACTTTGAACGGCAAAACGATAGTTGACATAGGAAAGATGCCGCTCACGAAAGCGGCGGAATTTTTTGAGGACCTTGCGAAAAGCCTGAAAGGCGAAAAGAAAGAGATCACCCGCGACATCCTGAGGGAAGTCAACAACCGGCTCGGCTTTCTGAACACCGTGGGATTGGGATACCTCAATCTCTCGAGAAACTCGATATCGCTCTCAGGCGGCGAGGCCCAGAGGATCAGGCTCTCCTCGCAGATAGGCACGGGTCTCACGGGCGTCCTGTATGTTTTGGACGAACCGACCATCGGATTACATCCCAGGGACAACCAGAAGCTCCTGGACGCCCTCAAACAGTTAAGAGACCTTAACAACACCGTGGTGGTGGTGGAGCACGACGCGGAAGTGATAAGCAGCGCCGATTATGTTGTCGACATGGGGCCGGGCGCCGGAAAGCTCGGAGGGAACGTCATCTTCCAGGGGCCCTACAAGCAGCTTCTTAAGTGCAAGGAGTCCCTCACCGCCGACTATATGAGCGGAAAAAGGGTGATCGCGACCCCGCATTACCGCCCGGTCGGTCCTAAAACGCCCTCTCTTACGCTAAAAGGGGCCTCTCACAACAACCTTAAGAACTTGACCGTCCGTTTCCCCTTAGGCCGCTTAATTTGCGTCACAGGCGTTTCCGGCTCGGGCAAATCCTCGCTCGTGACCGACACCTTGCTCCCGGCTCTTAGGAAGCACTACCACAAGGCGAACGTCACACCGGGCGCCTTCAAGGAAATAGAAGGGCTGAAAAACCTCGACAAGGTCATCTTGGTCGACCAGTCCCCTCTCGGCCGCACGCCGCGCTCCAACCCCGCGACCTACACGGAAGCCTTCACGCACATCAGGAATCTCTTCGCCCAGGTCCCGGAAGCGAAAGTCAGGGGCTACAAACCCGGACGCTTCTCCTTCAACGTCAAAGGCGGCCGCTGCGAGGAGTGCGAAGGCTCGGGCGTAAAGCGAGTCGAGATGCATTTCCTGCCCGACGTCTTCGTCACGTGTGACAAATGCGAGGGGAAACGCTATAATAAAGAAACGCTGGAAATTAAATATCGCGGCAAGAGCATCGCGGACGTCTTGGACATGCCCCTTTCCGAAGCGAAGGAGTTCTTCAAGCACCACAAGGTGCTTTACCGCATATTGGACACGATTTCCGAAGTGGGACTGGACTACATCACTCTTGGCCAGCACGCCACCACGCTTTCGGGCGGCGAAGCCCAGAGGGTGAAGCTTTCCTACGAGCTCGCGAAGATGGACACCGGCAGGACGCTCTACGTCCTGGACGAACCGACGACCGGCCTTCATTTCGCGGACGTCGAGCGTCTTTTGCAAGTTTTGCAGAAACTTGTCGATGCCGGCAACACCGTCATCGTGATAGAACATAACCTTGATTTTATCAAGTGCGCCGATTACATCATCGATCTCGGCCCCGACGGCGGAGCGGCGGGAGGACAACTCCTCTCCTGCGGTTCGCCCATGGAAGTCGCCGCGGATCCGAAAAGCGTGACCGGCCGCTTTTTGAGGAGTAAGCTATGAAAAACAGATCCTTCGGTTCAGGAGTGAGAGATTCCTTCCTGAACGTCTCGGGAAAATTCCTGGGCGCTCTCGCCTCCGACATCGGCGTTGACCTTGGCACCGCCAACACGATCGTCTATGTCTCCGGCATGGGCGTCGTGGTCAACGAGCCCACGATCGTCGCCATCAACAACAAGACCGGCGAGATCATCGCCATCGGCAAAGAAGCGCAGTGCATGCTCGGCCGCACGCCCGGCATCATTGACACCCTGCGTCCCATGAAAGACGGCGCCGTCGCGAACCCCAACGTCACGGAAGAGATGCTCCGCACCTTCATCCGCCGCGCCCACAGCAGGCACTCCGTCGTTCCGCCGAGGATCGTCATAGCCGTCCCCTCCTCCATCACCGAGCTTGAGCGTCAGGCCGTCAAATCCGCGGCCGAAAGAGCCGGCGCCAGGAAAGTCTACTGCATCGAGCAGGCCATGGCGGCCGCCATCGGAAGCGGGCTTCCGGTGCACGATCCTTCCGGCAACATGATCATCGACATCGGCGGCGGCACGACGGAAGTCGCCATCACCTCCCTTTCCGGCACGGTCTATTCCAAATCCTTGAGAGTGGCCGGCAACGAGATGAACGACGCCATCGTCCAGTACATGAAGCGCGAATACAACCTGCTCATCGGCGAACAGACCGCCGAGGAATTGAAGATCGCCATCGGCTCAGCCTATCCCCTGGGCGAAAACGAAATGAAGAAGGAAGTCCGCGGCCGCGACCTCAACGTCGGCCTGCCGAAGACCATCACCATTTCAAGTACCGAGATCCGCCAGGCCCTGAAAGACCCCGTCGACGCCATCGTCAACTCCGTCAGGGACGCGCTTGAGCAGTGCCCGCCGGAACTCTCCGCAGACCTTCTCGACCACGGCCTTATGCTGGCGGGCGGCGGCGCGCTCTTAAGAGGCCTCTACAAACGTATCGAGAACGAGACCGGTCTTTCCGTCTCAATCACTGACGAGCCGCTTTTGGCCGTCGCCAAAGGTACGGGCTTCATCGTCGAAAGAGAAGACGTGCTGGAGAAACTGGCTCTCGTCAACCTCTGATAAGAGCGAAATCAAAAATAAAAAAAGGCCTCCGCGAGGAGGCCTTTTTTTATTCCTTCACGTTCGGCAAAAACTGCTCGAGGCAGGAAAGGTCAACCTCCATATTGATCGCCTCGACAAATTTCCGGACGCATTCCAGATAGTCATCATCCTGGGCGGTATAGTGCTCCCTGATCGTCTTGGCGGCCTCCGAGATCCTGTCGGCATTGAAGTCGCGTTTATTCGCTTCCACGGTATCTTTCAGAAAGAGGTCTATCTCCACATTGCGTTTGTTCCTTTCCCTCATGTATCCCCTCAGCAGCCATTTGGTTCTCTCTAGCTCGTCCACCTTTTTAGTTAGATTCGCGTACTGAGTCCTGAGTTCGGTGATGTCGCGCTCACCAAGGACCGCTCTCAAGTCCGTCAGCACGGCGTTGTAATAAGTTATCAATTGTTTTATTTGGCCCAGAATGTCCGCGTTCTCAAAATACTCGCGCTGATCGAACGACTCAAGTTCCCTTATCCTTTTTTCGAACCTTTCGTTACATTTCTTAAAATGCTGCCTCTTGAAGGATTCATAATGATTCGTTCTTAAGATCGCTTCCAATCCGCGCAGCCTTTCTATTATAACCGGCAGGCAGGCCTGATAGCTCTTGTCGACCAAATAAAGCGATTCACTATCGCCAGTTCCCCAATGATGTCCCGGCCAATAAAACGGCCCTTTTTCCGGCTTAGCCATCGAGACTATAACGCGGCCGGAAGTCTTCTCCCTGTCGATCTTCATAGAACCGTTTCGGACGGTCTCGACGCCGTTAGTGCCAATGAATTTCACGTAATTGATCTTGATGAAACCGTAATCACTGACCGTTTCGTAAAAATCGCGGTTGGAAACGAACATAGCGATCAGCTTGTTTTCCAAAGGAGGGGCAAGGTTGATGGCGGAATAGGCTCGGGCAGCGCAAAATTCCAGCTTGTAGCGCTCGCCGATATCACCGCAGGCTGTCAAGTGTTTGGCAGCCCTTTCCCAGCGTTTCAGGACGGCGTTGGCGCGCCCCGCTATGAAGTTGTAGTGCGCGTCCCTGCGATAGGCCTGGTAGCATTTTTCCAACCTTTCCACGGCGAGTCTAATATCGCCCTCCTGGTAGAGACGCGTTCCGCTTTTATAGTAGCACTCGTCGATCTGCCCTCTCTCAGCGATCGGCAAGGGCGCCTTAAGCCCGTCGTAGCGCTCGAAAGTTTCCAGTGCCTCCTCGTAGTCGCCATTGGCGTAATAGGCCTCGAAATTCTCGGTCAGGCAGCGTTCGAGTTTGTCCTTGACAACTTCTAGAGCCTCCGGCTTTTCCTTTATGAGCTGCTCAAACTTATCCCTGGCGGACACAAAGTTCCCTTTTGCCATGAATTCGTCCGCTTCCCTGCCAAGCACCCTGACGAGGCATTTCTTCCTGGCTCTTTCCAGGACATCCTCGGCCCTTTTGTAGGCCTTTGTCTCCCCGCAGGCGCTAACTAGCAGCGAGATCTTGTTGAGCACTTCGACATCGTTGGTCAGCGCCACGTTTTTCATGACGTCAAGTATATAGCGTTCCGCCGTCTTTTCGTCCATCTGATTTTTAAGGCGCTCAAGTCCGGCGTCGACGGAACCGGCGGCCGGTGTACCGCCGTAGTTTTCTTTTATTTGAAGATACGCGTTGTACGCCTTGACGGAATCGCCCGCGAATTCCAGTTTCTCAGCCTCGGCTAGAAGCTGAGCGGCGAAGCTGCCCCTTCTTTCGTTGCTGAGTCTGCGGCAGGAGGAGACCTGATCAAAGAAGTCCTCCCGCGCCATGGCCTCGGGATACTTCCGCGCTATCTTTTCCAGCGACTCCTCCGCGGAAAACCAATAGTTCGACTCGACGAAAGCGTTCGCCAGTTTGAGTTCCGCTTTCGCCAGCTCCAGGGCCAGATCGCCGGCCTTAGCGGCGGCTTCCCGCGCCGCGAAAGTGCCGGGATAATCCGCCGCCACGGCCCTCAGCATCACGAGCGCCGGATCCTTCTTGCCGTTTTTTAAATAATTTTGGGCGTCGGCGCAAAGGTTGGCCGCGCTGATCTCCAAAAGAGCCTTGGCATTTTCCTTATTCAAAGCGTCCGCTCTTTCCGCCAGGGAGGAGTCGGGCAGATTGTTTTTCAGATTCTCCAGAATCTTCCGGCAGAGCTCGTGCTCGCCGACCTTGAATCTTTTCTCCGCCGCGGAAAGAAGCTTTTCCGAAAGCTTCCTCTCATGGCGCCGGAAGATCGTGCTGCCGCTGCCGGGATCGTCGTTATCGGCGAGCGGATCGCCCTTGAAGCGCTCCCCTTTCAGATCCTCTGCGACGACAATTCCCTCTTCGCTCACGAAAAAAGTCTTTCTGCCGGTCACGTTGTAGATTTTGGGTACGGCGGTGATGGAAAAAGTGTCGGCGCTGACGTTCTCGAAATAGTAGTTGTAGCCTTCCAGCGCGGGGCTGCCGCTCATCTCCCTAGCCTTGAGATCCAGCCCGGGTATCTCATCGAAACGGTCCGGAGCGACGTATTCGCCGTTTCCGTTGCCGTCGGCGTCTTCCAGCAGGGCATATTTAACGCAGAATTCCACGCAGGCGGCCTTTTCCAATCTCACCATGACTCGCGATTCGTTGCGTGAGCACGCTTTGCCGGACAAAAAGTAAATGGCGCCGAAGCCCAATAGCACGCACCATGCAAGAGAAACGATTATGCCTACCCAGGCCATGATCGTTCCCCTAACGGTATTGCGGCGCCGGGAAACGGAAAGGACGCACAGAGCCAGGCCGATCAGTTCGCCTAGGCCCAGGAAGATCGGGCCCAGCAGCGCAAGGAGAAGCCCCAATACAGCCAGGGTATCAGAAGCGCGGGCCGTCGAGTCGCCGCGGGGGGCCAGCGTATTTGGCGGGCTTATCAGATCCATGCGTTCACTTCACGTTTTCCGTATTTTCTTTCGGAAGGAATTGTTCGAGGAAGGAAAGGTCAATGTCGATGTTGACGGTCTCCGCGAATTTCTCGACGCAGTCAGTATAGGTCTTGTCCTCGGTCGTGTAGTAGCTCCTGATCATCCTCGCCAGATCCCCTACCTGCTCCACGGTCAGCCGCTCTTTCAAGATCGGTTCCGCGTTGTCCTTCAGCATGGTGTGGATCTTTTTATTGCGCGTATCCCTCACGTTGACAAAAGTTCTCAGAAGGGTCCTCACTTTCCTTAGCTTGGCGATCTTCTTCATGGTGTTTACCATCCTTTCGCGCAGTTCGGGATATTCTCTAACGGAAAGAATGTATTTGAGATCCGTAAGGACGGCGTTGTGATGGATAATGTCACGGTCCAACTGCTTTATGATGTCCTCATTTGCGTCCTTCTCGCGCTTGTCGATGACCTCGAGCTCCCTGATCTTCACAACGAAAAGATCCATCCTTGTTTCAAGTTGCTGCCTGAACATGAGCTTGCGTCTGCCGTTGGTGTGGACGATCTTGTCCAGAAGGTTTTCCATCTCGCGGATCCTATCGTTCATGACTTCCAGGGCGCTTTGATAGCTCATATCTCTGGCAAGCAGAGATTCCTTTGCACTTTTAAAATCGTTGGAATAAACGAGATCCTTGGAAGCGTAGACAGAGGAGGAGGGATCCGGCCTGTCCATGGTGACGACGATCTCGCCGGAAGTCTTCTCGCGGTCGATCTTCATGTGAACGTTGCTGACGTTCTCTATGTCGTTTGTCACGGAAAGGGTGGCGTAATTGATCTTGATCCAGCGGTAATCCTTGGCCGTTTTCTGGAAATCAAGGTTGGCGACGAACATGGCGATCAGCCTGTTTTCCACCCTGTAGCTGAGATTGACGATGGAATAAGACCTCGCCGCGCTAAGGTCGAACTTGTTGCGTTCTGGAAGATCCCTGCAGGCGATAAGGTGTCTGGCCGCCGGCTCCCAGTGTTTGATGACAGTGTTGGCCCGTCCGGCGGCAAAGTTGAACTGCTGATCGTTCAGATAAGCGGGATAGCATTTCTCAAACCTTTCGGCGGCTTTCCGCATTTCGCCTTCTTGATAAAAACGCATGCCGCTCTTGTAGAGACTCTCGTCAACTTTCGCGGTCTCTATGGCCGGGAAGGGCGGATTCAATTCCATGTAGCGGTCGTAGGCCTCCAGAGCCTCGTCGAATTCCTCCTTGGAATAATGGTACTCGAAAATTTCGACCAGGCAAAGCTCGTATTTTTCCCTGACCTTCGTGAACATTTCCGGCTTTTCCCTCAAAATCTGGTCTATGCGATCCTTGGCCGCCTGATAATTTTTATCCCGCAGGAACTGGTCAACTTCCTTTCCGAGAATGCTGACCGTGCAGTCTCTTCTAGCCCTTTCCAGAACGTCCAACGACCGCTCGTAAGCCTTGGTCCCGCCACAGCTGTTCTTTAGGAGCGAGACCATGTTGACGACCTCGACTTCGTTGCTCATGGCCACGTTTCTCATGATCTCCGCTATGTACTTCTCGGCCGTTTTCTCATCCATCTGATTCTTCAGGCGCTCCAGAGCGGAATCTATGTCCTTGGCGGCAGGAGTGTCGCCGTAACTTTCCCTGATCATAAGATAGGTGTTGTAAGAGAGGACGGTGTTTTCCTCAAACTCGAGTTTCTCCGCCTCGGCAAGCAGCTCCAGCGCGTATTTGTCCCTTCTGTCGTGGCTCTCTTTGCGACAAAGCGAGACCTGATCCTTGAAGTCGGCCTGAAAGAGCGCCTCGGGATACAGGCGTTCGATCTTCGATAGCGACTCTTCCACGGCGTTCCAATGGTTTGACTCGA
Organism: bacterium; assembly: GCA_017539325.1. Lineage (GTDB taxonomy): Bacteria > Auribacterota > UBA3054 > UBA3054 > UBA3054 > UBA3054. Next base: position 70,839 of record JAFYHD010000067.1, read on the forward strand.
TATGGGAATTAGCCAGCTTAAGCTCCGCCGACGCCAATTCCAGAGCCAGTTCGTTCACCCGGGCTTTCACTTCCTGCGCGGTTCTGGTATTGGGATAATCCGCCGCGATAGCTCTCAGCATCACGAGCGCCGGATCCTTTTTCCCGCCTTTTATGAAATTTTCAGCGTCGGCGTAAAGTCTTTCAGCCTCGGCCTCGAGGAGAAACGGCGCGTTCTCCTTTTCCATGGCTGAAAGCCTCGCCAGATAGGAGGAATTCGGGAGCATGTTCCTGAGATTTTCCAGGACCTTCTGGCAGAGGAAGTAATTGCCCGCTTTAAAGTTTTTTTCCGCCGCGGAAAGCAGCTTTTTGGATAACGTCTTCTCGTTGCGTTGGAAGATCGTCTGGATCTTTTCGGGGTTCTCCAACTTCGCGATGGGATCTTCCTCGAAACGCCCGCCCGCAAGGTCTTCCGAAACGACAATGCCCGCTTCGCTCACCCAGTGGGTCTTTTTGCCAGTCACGCCGTAAACTTGCGGAACCGCCGTGACGGAAAAAGTGTCGGCGCTCACGTTGTCGAAGTAGTAATTGTAGCCGTCGCGAATAGGGGTTTCAGCAAGCTCTTTGACTTTCGCGTCCAGTCCCGGGATGGCGGCGAAACGGTCCGGACCGACGAACTCGCCGAAAAGGTCGCCGTCGTCATCTACGAGGACCGCGTATTTGATATGGAATTCCGCTAATGCGGTCTTTTCCAGCCTGGCCAAGACTTTTCTCTCGTTGCGGACCTGGACGTCCAGCGTCGTCAGATAGAAGATCCCCGAACCTATGGCGGCGAGCCACACGAGCGAGATGACGATGCCGAGCCAAGCCATGATCGTTCCCCTAACGGTGTTGCGGCCGCGGGAAATGGAAAGCACGCAAAGGACGAGACCGATGATTTCGCCGATGCCTATGACGATGGGGCCCAGGGCGGCGAATATGAGGCCAAATTTCGCGAGCGTGTCGGAGGTGTGGATGACGAAACTGGTATAGGGATCGTAAAAAGTCCCGGGAGCGGCGACGCCCCACTGGGTCCCGCCGACGGCGACCTGATTGGCGTTGGCAGACGCCATCGGCGCTCCGGATTGGGCCGCGACGGGCGCCGGCGCTCCGGATTGCGTCACCGCGACATCCAGTACGAGAAAGTCTATCCCGGCCAGGGAGAACCTCAGACCGGTCTTCAGTTTCAGGCTGCTTGCGCTTTCTTCCCCAAACAATATCGGCTTGTCGTCCAGGCTCTCAAAGAGCCAGACGCCGTCAGAATATGTGAGCGAGGCCTGGTAATCGCCGACGCCTTCGCGCTCGACGATTATCTGGTTGTCCTCGGCGCGGCCTATGGTGGCGCTGACGCCGGTCACCGTGAAGGCCTGCTTCTCGGGCGTGTTTGGGAAAATGACTAATTTCACGGCTTATTATTTGGCCGGAGCGGGCGCGGCCGCCTCCGGCTGAGGCTGGGCCTTGGCGGCTTCGGCTTCAGCTTTGGCTTTGTTCGCGTCCGATTTGTCTTTCGGCAGATATTCCTCGAGGGAGGAGAGGTCTATATCGATATTGAGGGATTCCGTGAATTTTTGGACGCACTCGATATAGGTCTTGTCCTCGTTCGTATAGTAGCCTCTGATCTTCACGGCGCTTTCCGAGAGCTGCTCGGGCGTCAGAGTTTCCTTTTCGGCGGACTCGACGATGGCTTTCAAAAAGAGGTCGATCTTGGCGTTGCGAAGAGTCCTGTCTGAGATGAATTTCTTGAACATCCGGTTGACCTTTTTTAGCTCATCGATCTTTTTCGCGACGCTCATGGCTCTGTCTTTCAGTTCCGGAATATTGCGCTTTTCAAGGATAGACTTGAGGTCGGCTCTCACGGCGTTGTGGTGGATGATATCGCGCTCAAGCTGCTTGAGGATGTCCTCGTTGGCTTTCATCTCGCGCTTGTCTATGATCTCAAGCTCCTTGATCCTCATGTTGAAGCGGTCGATCTTCTTCTTGAAGGATTCCCTGACGAGATGCTTGCTTCCGCCGTTCGTCCGTATGATGTTGTTTAGGATCGATTCCAGTTCGCGTATCCTGTTGTTGATGACCTCCAGGGAGTTCTGATAGCTTCTCTCGATGGTGAGAAGGGATTCCTTCGCGTCTTCCTTGTCCCTGTCGTTGAGCGTGTCGGTCTGGTTGGACTTTTGGTCGGCGGGATCGGGACGCTGCAGCGTGACCACGACCTCGCCGGAAGTTTTCTCGCGGTCGATCTTCATGAGAACGTTGCTGACGTTCTCAATGTCGTTCGTGACGGACAGCTTGGCGTAGTTGATCTTGATCCACTTGTAGTCTTTTATGGTCTGCTGGAAATCGAGATTGGCCACGAACATGGCTATGAGCCTGTTCTCCTGGCGCGTGCAGAGATTGACGATGGAGTAAGCCCTGGCCGTGCAGAGGTCGAATCTGTAGCGCTCCTCGATGTCTTTGCAAGCGATCAGGTGCCTGGCCGCCGGGTCCCAGTGTTTGATGACGGCGTTGGCGCGGCCGGCGATGAAATTGTACTGCGTGTCTTTCAAATAAGCGGGGTAGCACTTCTCGAACCTGTCAGCGGCGTCCCGCATGTCGCCCTGCTGGTAGAGGCGCATGCCGCTCTTGTAGTAGCATTCGTCGACTTTCGCCCTGTCTATGGCCGGCAGGATAGGGTTCATGTCCATGTAGCGGTCGTAGGATTCAAGAGCCTCGTCGTAGTCCCCTTTCGCGTAATAATTGTCGAAGTTCTTGACCAGGCAAAGCTCAAGCTTGTCCTTGATCTTCATGAAGGATTCGGGCTTCTCCTTTATAATGTGCTCGAGCCTGTCCTTGGCGGACTGGAAATTTCCCTCCTCCATGAACTTGTCCACTTCCTTGTTGAGGACGCTGACAGTGCAGTTCTTCCTGATCCTCTCGAGGATATCCTCGGCCCGCTTGTAGGCCTTGGTCTCGGCGCAGCTGTTCTTTAGAAGCGTGATCATGTTCACGACGACGACCTCGTTGCTCAAAGCCACGTTCTTCATGATGTCAGCTATGTATTTCTCGGCCGTCTTCTCGTTCATCTGCGTGTTGAGGCGCGCCAAGGCCGCGTCGATGTCCTTGGCGGCCGGCGTATTGCCGTAGCTTTCCCTGATCTGCAGATAGGCGTTGTAGGCCTGGACGTTGTCGCCCGCCAGCTCCAATTTCTCCGCGTTCTTGAGAAGGTTCATGGCGTACTGGTCCCTCAGATCGTGCGCAAGTTTGCGGCAGGCCGAGACCTGGTCCTTGAAATCGCCTTGCACGAAGGCTTCGGGATATTTCTGCTCGATCTTGCCAAGCGATTCGTCCACTGAGTTCCAGAAGTTCGATTCGATATAAGAATTCGCGAGTTTAAGTTCGGCCGTGGCCAATTCCAACGCCAGGGAGTTCACCTGCTTTTTGGCTTCCTGCGCCGTACTGGTATTGGGGAAATCCGCCGCGATGTTCCTCAGCGTCTCAAGCGCGGGGTCTTTCCTCCCGCTCTTGACGTAATTCATGGCGTCGGAATAGAGCCTGTGGGCCTTGGCTTCCATCAGGAAGGGCGCGTTCTCCTTTTCCACCGCGTTCAATTTCGCCATAGCGGAGGAATACGGGAACTTGTTCTTCAGGTTCTCGATGATCTGCTGGCAGAGGTCGTATTTTTCGTTCTTGAAGTTCTGCTCAGCCGCGAAGAGGATCTTTTCGGAGAGTTCCTTCTCGTAGCGCTGCGGGATGGTCTGGACATTCTCGACGTCCTCCACCCTGGCCAGCGGATCGTCCTCGAAGCGAGAACCCTTCAGATCATCCGAGACGATGATGCCAGATTCGTTCACCCAGTAGGTCTTCCTGCCCGTCACGTTGTAGACCTGCGGCGTGGCGGTGATGGTGAAAGTGTCGGCGGAAACGTTTTCAAAGTAATAATTGTAGCCTTCCCTCAGCGGGCTCTCGGCCAATTCCTTGGCCTTGACGTCTATCCCGGCGAGGCCGGCGAAGCGGTCGGGTTCCACAAATTCGCCGATCAGATTGCCATCGTCGTCGACTAGCACGGCGTACTTGACGTAGTATTCCGCCATGACCGTCTTTTCCAGCCTGGCCACCACTTTCGTCTCGTTGTGGATCTTGGTGTCCTTCGTCATGAAGTAGAAGAGCCCCAGACCAATGATGATAAGCCAGACCAAAGAAAGCACCACGCCGATCCAGGCCATGATCGTGCCTCTCACGGTGTTGCGGCGGCGGGAAATGGAGATGACGCAGAGCACAAGGCCTATCAATTCGCCGACACCCATGACCAGTGGGCCAAGGATGGAGAAGATCAAGCCCAGTTTGGCTAGCGTGTCGGAGGCCTGAACAACGAAGCCGGCGTAAGGATCTACGAAAGTTCCGGGCGCCGCCATCCCCCATTGCTGGCCGCCGACAGCGACCTGATATCCTTGCTGCTGCATGCCGTTCGGCATGACCTGCAGGGCGCCGCCGGGAGGAGGCTGCATCTGCTGGGTATTGGGCGGCTCCTCGCCGCCTTTCGCCTCGGTCATTATGACGTCGAGGACAAGGAAATCGACACCGGCCAGAGAGAATTTCAGGCCGACTTTCAGTTTCAGGCTGGAGGAAGCTTCGCTTCCGCACTGTATCTTCTTCTCATCCAGACTCTCAAGCAGCCAGACGCCGTCGGCATAAGTGAGCGACGCCTGATAATCGCTGACATTGGGTCCTTCCAAATAGATCTGGTTGTCAGGTGAGGAACCGAAAGTGGCGCTGGGGCCGGTCACCGCGAAGACCTGCTTCTGCGGCGTATTGGGGTAAGCAACTAGTTTCATATAGATTATTCTACCATTTTTAGAAAAATGTTGAAACGGTTTTCACCCTCTGATGTTGAACGCTATCCGTCATTTTGGTAGAATTACCCAAATCAAGCTCAAAACACAAGTAGAACCACTATGGCAGAACAAATCAAAACTCAAAGCGCCCATTGGGGCGACAAAGCCGTCGACCTCCTGCTCCAGCAGAGAGGAGAGGGCCCCTTCCTCATCGCCAGCGGCATCTCCCCTTCAGGCCGCATCCACGTCGGCAACTTAAGGGAAGTCCTAACCGCCGACATCATGTACCGCATTTTGAAGGAGTGCGGCCATGAGGCGAAACTCATCTTCGTGGCGGACGACTACGACGCCTTGAGAAAAGTCTATCCCTTCCTGGACCCCGCCGTCTACGAGAAATACGTCGGCTGTCCACTCTCCGAGATCCCGGCCCCCGACGGCAGCGACATGACTTACGCGGAATACTTCCTGCAGCCGTTTGTCAAATCGCTTAAGAAACTGAAAATAGACGCGCACGTCGTGAGGGCCAGCGAGCTCTACCGCGACGGCGTATTGAAGAAACAGATCATCCAGGCCCTGAACGCCAGGGACGAGATCGCTGAGATCTTAACGAGAGTCACCGGCAAAGAGATCGGCGAGGACTGGAGCCCCTTCAATCCTCACTGCCGCCTCTGCGGCAACATGAAGACCACGAAACTTGTGGCGTGGCATCCCGAGACCGAGGAGATCACCTACTACTGCTCGCACTGCGACAAGGAACGCACCGTTCCCGTCGTCGGCAACGGCAAGCTGACCTGGCGCGCCGACTGGCCGGCCCGATGGGCGGCTCTGGGCGTCGACGTCGAGCCTTTCGGCAAAGACCACGGCGGCAAGGGCGGCAGCTACGATACCGGCAAAGAGATCGTCAGGAAGATATACGGCGGCACCGAGCCCTTCCCCATCATCTACGAATGGATCAGACTGAAAGGTCTGGGAGACATGAGTTCCTCTAAGGGCAACGTCGTTTCCGTCGACGAAGTCTTGGAAGTCGTGCCCCCAGACGTTCTGCGCTACTTCATCACACGCCCCGCTCCCAAAGCGAGTTTGGCCTTGGACCTTGTCACGCAGCTCCTTAACCTGGTCGACGAAGTGGACGACGAAAGCAAGAAGCAGCGTGACGCCAGAAGCGTCGAGCTTTCCCAGGCCGGCGGCTTCGTGCCTTTGCACATCCCCTTCAACCATCTCGTCAACGTCTGGCAGGTGGCCGGCGGCGACTTCGAGAAGGTCAAAAAGATCCTTACCCGCACGGGATTCAAATACAGCGACGAGGCGGCTCTTCTTGAGCGCTGCCATTACGCCGACGAATGGCTGAAGCGCTACGCCACGCCGGAATTCATCTTCCAGCTTCTCGATGAAACGCCCGCCGAGATCGTTCCTCTCATCTCTGACGAAGAGAAGAAGGCCCTCTCCCTTATCGCGGACGAACTGGAGAAGAACCCTGAAGCGGACGGCAACGCCATCCACCAGATCATCTACAACATCGCGAACAGTACGGGCGTCTCGATGGGCAACCTCTGCAAGGCCCTCTACCGCGTGACGCTGGGCAGGGACCGCGGCCCCAGGGCCGGCTGGTTCGTGGCCATGGCCGGAAACGACCAGATCGCTTCCCGCATAAGGAAATTCCTGGCTAGGTAAATTGGTTCCCTTGAGTAAAAAAAAGACCGGGCTTTCCGCCCGGTCTTTTCTTTTATCTTATGATCTTATGAAGCTATGCAGACAAGCCCTATGATCCAGAGGTAGACCACGAAGGGATGGAAGTCGTATTTGGAAACGAGCTTCAGAAGGAGCTTGATGGCGATGTAGCCTGATATTGCCGCGACCAGAACACCAATCACCTGGACGAGCGCCGTGCCGTCGCCGTTGTGCCAGGATATGGCCAGGCGGGATCTGAACTCGGATGAAAGGCAGTCTTTCAGGGCCGCGCCGAGGATGACGGGAATGGACATGAGGAAGGAAAAGCGGGCGGCCGCTTCGCTTTTCAGTTTGCAAAGAAGCCCGGCGTAGATGGTGCTGCCGCTTCTGGAAAGGCCCGGGATGACGGCCACAGCCTGCGCCACGCCGATCCAGAGCGCGTCCTTCCAGGTCATCTGATCGAGACCTTTCAGGGTTTTTTCCTGCTCTTCCTTCTCTTCGGGAGGAAGGCTGTTGCGCTCTTTAAGGATCTTGTTCGCGGGAGTGAGCACCCAGTAGGCGCAGGCGATGAAAGCGAGGCCTATCAGTCTGTAGGGCTCAAGCGGGATCTTGCCGATCTTTAGGCCTTCTTCGCAGAAAAGCCTTTCCAGAGCCTCGTCCAGGGTGAAGCCTACGATGGCGGCGGGCACCATGGAGATCAGGATGAGAAGCGCGAAATAGAGCGCGTACTTCTCACCTTTGCAGAAATCCCTGATGAGGATCCAGATGTCCTTGTAGAGAGCCGCGAAGATCGCCAAAACCGTCCCGAAATGCAAAAGGACGATGTAATTGAGGTCGATGTCATGGATCGGAACGAAGAACTTCGCCACGGCCAGATGCCCGGAGCTGGACACGGGAATGAATTCCGTCAGCCCCTGGATGAGGCCGACCAGTATTGCGTCGAAACTCGTCATTATTTGAAGAGAACTCCGGCGCCCTGGGCGGGAGCGAACAGGTACTGGTTGTCGGCGTAGCCGTCAAGATCGTGCGGGAGGTAGTAGGCCTCGTGGATCTTCTTGATGAACTCAGGTCCCTTGCCCTTGGGGATAAGGTGCACCGTGCAGCCGCCGAAGCCGGCGCCGGTAAGCCTGGATCCGTAGGAACCGGCCGCTTTGCCGGCTTCCACAAGGGCGTTCAGCTCTTCGCAGGAGATCTCATAGTCGTCGCGGCAGCTGGCGTGAGATTGGTCCATGAGAAGGCCGAAAGCCTCGGCTTTGTTTTCGGAGTCGCCGTTAAGGAGCGCCATGGAGTCTTCCACTCTTCTGGCTTCGCTGATGACGTGTCTGGCTCTCTTCTTGACCTGGAAGCCGCCCTGCGGTTCGGGCATCACTTCGCCGGTCTTGGTAAGGCAGACTTCCTTGGCGGCGTATTCTTCCGAAACGCCCAGGGCTTCCGCGATCATCTTAACGGTGTAGCCTTCGTCGACGAGCGCGGTCTCGATCTTGTTGAGGGCGTCGTCGAAGCCTTCCGTCTCGTTGGCGAACCAATCGTAGAGCATGGTGGGTTCCTTGGCGCCCGCTTTGCCGGCCAGTTTGTGCAGCAGCATGTAGGCGATGCGGCACTCGACCGTGCGCATGTTGTAGGCGACCCTGGCGTTGCCGGCCTTGGCGGCTTTGACTCTGGAGTGGCAGACCAAAATGTCGGCTTCCTTGGGCAGCGTCACGAGCTTCGTCCTGATGGGATAGAAGTCGATCTTGAGGCATTTGCCGGCCTGGCCCAGAATGGAGATGGACTGGTCCATGCCGCCGCTGGCCATTCCGACGTAGTGGTCGGATTTCGCCATGACTTCCGCCAAAACGACCGGGTCGATGGTCCTTCCATTGATGGCGAGGATCGCTTCGGCGGCCGCGACCGTGAAGGCGGCGGAGGAAGAGAGGCCGCTGGCCAAGGGAACGTTGCCGTCTATTACCATTTTCAGGCCCTGGAGGCCTTCTTCGGTGCCCCAGAAATCAATTAAGCCCTGAGTGGCGCTCTTGATGTAGTTGCCCCAGTCGCCGCCCTGGTACGGCGGAATGTTGCGCTCGATCGTAAAAGAGCCGCCCTGGAAAGAAGGAATGACATTGGCGAAGCTGATGACGTTGTCCTTGCTGGCGCCGGCCACGATGAGCATATCTCTGGATATGGCCATGGGCATCACAGGGAAGCCGTTGTAGTCGGTGTGCTCGCCGATCAGATTGACGCGGCCGGGGGCGCGGACGACGACCACTTCCTCGGAAGCGAAAGTTTTTTCATAAACGGTGATGGCGTTGATAAGTCTCTGTCTCGCTTCTTCCGCCACGTCGGCGGCCTGGGCGTTGACGGAGAGAAGAACTTCCATGACGGAAGGGTCTTTGGCTTCCAGTTTGGCTTTCAGGGCTGCGCTATTCATAATATTTCTCCTAAATTAGGGTTAAATAATTTTCAGTCTTTGGCCGGGCCGGTTATGGCGTCGGCGGGGATCGTTTCGCCGGGCGCCAGACGCGTGTCGAGCGGGCGGGCGAAGAGAACGAGGGCGATGACGGACAAAACGACCATCAAGCCTACGATCACGTACCAGGGCAGGGTGAATTTCTGCTTTTCTTCCATGATTCCTCCTATTTCCTGATCGGTCCGAAAATGTTTCCGAACTTGTTGAGGTTCAAAGCTTCCGTAAAGGCGCTGATCTTGGTGAGCGTGCTGCAGGGGTCGGTGGTCTCGTCAAGGCAGTCGCCGTCAAGTACGAGAAGCGGGATGCCGATCTCGGTAAGCGACTGCCTCAGGTACTTGATGAAGCTAGAGTCCGCCATGGAGCAGCGGCCGAACATGTGGTTGTAAAGGACGGCGCCGGAGATCTTGGCGGTGTTGGCTCTCTGCTTGATCCTGTTGACGCGGACTTCGGGATCGAGGAATCCGACCGTCAGAAGCTTCCTGGCCAGGCTGGTGTAGGGATCGTTGGGATCGAGCTCTTCCCAGCCGACGAAGTTCACTTCCTCGAAGGCGACCGGCGCGTGGCAGGTCTGCTCGAGGTACGTCATCGTCCTGCCGCTGTAAAAAGGCGGCAGATGCAGCCACAGAAGGCGGTGCGTCTCGTCGATGTGCGTGTGCTTCTCGACTTCTTTCTTGCGTTCCAAAAGTTCTTCCAAAAAGACCTGCTGAAGATCCACCATCTCCTGTTTGCCCCAGAGCTGCGAGAAGATGTTGGCGTAAGAGACGGCTTCCGTGCCCGGGATGAGCGGCGGGCTGGTGAAGCGGATCTGGTTGCACTGGATGGCCAGCTCGCGGGCCTTGTTTGACAGGACGCAGGCCTCGGCCAGGCGGTCGGGGTCCATCTTAAGGCCCATGGCATCCTCCATCGCCTCGACGGATTCCTTGAGGCCGTTGGCGATCGTCCTGACGGCGGATTCGCCGCCGCGGCCGGGAGTGTGAAGCGTGTAGAAGCGGTTGCTGGAGGAGGAGCAGTTGGAGCGCACCAGGTCAGCGAAGATCCTTTCACCCTGCTGGCAGGGCTGGCTGGTCGTCACGGTGAAATCGGCGTGCGGCAGATTCTCGTCGCCTTCCAGGACTCTCAAAAAGGAGCAGGTCTCGCCGGAGAAGCCTTTGCAGGCCGCGTGGTCGAAACACTTCCTAAGGCGTTTCTGGTTACGGCCCTTGAGCGCGGCGTAAGTCTCCAGCGTAAGGGAGCGGACGCCCAAAGCGGCCAGGATCTCAGAGGGGAAGAAAAGATTGCGCCAGACCAGCGGCTCCTTGCCCTTCGAGAAAAACTCGTGGCGCGTCATCTGCGTGCGCATGGCCGTCGATCTGTTAACCAAAGCGCGGTCGAAAAGCTTGTCGGTGAAGTTTTCCAGGGTCTTTTTCAGCTCTTCGCTCTGCAGCGTCTCTTTCACCTTGCTTATTTCGGGGAAGGTAAGCTTGCTGCTGCCGTCCTCCCCTTTCACCTTCGCGACGCTGTCGAAAACGCGCAGCGCTTCCCTTCTCAAATTGGGATCGGTGACGGCGTCCACGAAATGCTTGAATTCGGGGATCGTGATGCCCGTGCGTTTCGTTTCGACGGTCTTGGGCGGATCGACCTTGCCCCTAAGGGAGTCGTACTGCCTCGCGAGGACCGCGGCGCCCAGGGCGCCCATGACGGGATGGAATTCCGGGATTATGATGTTGCAGCCCGTGATCTCTTTCAGATAATAGGCCACCGCCCTGTTGTAGGCTACGCCGCCCTGGAAGATGATGTCGCCGTGGTAATTCAGGAACAGTTCGCCGACGCCGGACATGATCGTCCTGGCCTGGGCGCGGCAGGCCGCCGCGATAACGTCGCCCAGAGGGTAGCGGTTCTTGAATTTGTTTATGCTCGTGGCGCCCAGCACAGCGCAGACCGAACTGACCTCCAGATCGGAGTCGAAGTTGCATTTCTGGGCCATCTCGGTTATGGGCACGTTCAGCTTGGCGGAGACGGAATCAAGGAAGGCGCCGGTGCCGGCCGCGCAGATGCCGCTCATCTTTGAAGTCCAGATGTTCATCTCCGGATTGTAAAGCATGGCTTTGGAATCCTGGCCGCCGACGTCCAATATCGCCTTGCAGTCGGGGTAATAGTGGCGGGCGCCGGAAACGTGCGCCGTCACTTCGGAAACGAAGTAGTCGAAATTAAGGAACCTGTGCAGTTCGTCGACCACCTGGGAACCGGTCACGATCGTGCAGGAGATGTCGTCCTGCGTCTTGCCGACGGAGGCTAGGAAGTCGACGATCGTCTTGGAGAGCGCGCCGACGTTGCACTGCCCGCAGTTGGAACAGCGGCCGGTGCAGGCGAGCTTCGCGTCTTTTTTCGGCACCGTGCGCTGGTACATGGAGTGCATGACCTTGCCTTCCTCGGTAAGGATCACAGCCTTGATCGTCGTGGAGCCGATGTCCACGCCCAAAAACAGTTTCTTCTTGTTAACAGCCATATGTATTCCTTAAATTTTAATTCTCTTTAAGCAGATCGTCAACTATTTTCCGCATCGCGTCCTTCTGTTCCTCCATGGACTTCACCATCTTGAACTGGACCCTGGCGCGGTCTAAGTTGTGGTTCTCCCTTTCCGTCTGGAAATAGACGTCGCCGTTGAGATGGTCCGCCAGGAAGCGGAGGCCGATCTCGAAGGTGATCAGATTGCCGCAGAAATAGAGAAGCTCCTTCTCCCTTTCAGAAAGAATGTTCTTGGTAGCGGAGACATATCCCCTGACCAGCCCTTCGAAAAGCGAGATGTCCATATTGATCTTGTCGAGGTCGCGTTCGTCCTCGTCGCCCGTCCTCGTAGTGGAGCGCACGCAGTCGCCCACGTCGTACAAAGAGGATCCAGGCATAAGCGTGTCGTAGTCGATGACGCAGAGTCTTTTCCCGTTGGCGTCCAGCAGCACGTTGTTGATCTTCGTGTCGTTGTGCGTCACCCTTTCCGGAATGCTGCCGTCTCTTATGCCGTCAAGGACGCAGCTGATGGTGTCCTTCCTCGCGAAACAGAAGTCCATTTCTTCCTTTACGCTTGCGGCTCTGCCGGCGGCGTCCTGCTTAAAAGCCTCCTCCAGCTGCTCGAAGCGGAAGACCGTGTCGTGGAACCTGGGGATCGTTATTTCCAAAGGCCCGCCCGGGATGTCGTTCAATAGGTACTGGAACTCGCCGAAAGCCTTGCCGGTCTCGTAAGCCTGGGTCACGGTCTCGGCGTGGTCTACGGAGAAACCGCCTTTGACGTATTCCATGACGCGCCAGAACTCGCCGTTGTCGTCGATGAAGAAGTAACGGCCGTCGCTGGCGGCGCGGAACTGCAACGGCACGATCCTAACCGATTTGTCCTCCCTGACTTTCTTCTTCAGGTGCTGGCAGACGCGGCCAATGTTGCTCATTACTTTGTCAGGCTCGGTGAAGACCTTGGTGTTCAGCCGCTGCAGGACAAAGTCGTCGTAGCGCCCGTTCATCATCCCGTGGATGTGATAGGTGCTGTTGATATGCCCTCCTTTCAGCCTGGAGACTTCCTGAACTTTGAGCTCAGGCTCGAACTGCATTGAGACCGAATGGAGACGCCACTTTAGGAATTCAGATAGTAAAAACATATTGTTCATAGTACCATAAAAGAGGCGTATTTGCAAAGAAGCCGGCCCCTGCCGTTCCTCCTCCGGCTATTTGACTTGAAAGGGCCCTAAGAGTATAATGTCCAATACTTGTAATTAAAAAACCACACCTTTCGTATGGGCCTGACAATAACTGAAAAAATCATCGCCAAACACGCCGGCAGGACATCCGTCACGCCGGGCGAGACTGTTTGGGTCTCCGTAGACCTTGTGATGACCCACGACGTCTGCGGCCCCCCTTCTTTCGCCATCATGGAACGCGAGTTCGGCAGCGACGCCCCGGTTTTCGACAAAGAGAAGGTCATCCTTATCCCCGACCACTTCATTTTCACCAAAGATCCCGCTTCCATAAGGAACGTCGACCTCCTGAGGGGATATGCCAAACGCAAGGACATCAAATATTTCTACGATCCCGCCAACGAGACCTACCGCGGCGTCTGCCATGTCGGCCTCCCGCAGGCCGGCCACTGCCGTCCCGGCGAACTGGCCATCGGCACGGACTCCCACACCTGCACTTACGGCGCCTTCGGCGAATTCTCTACGGGCGTCGGCAACACTGACGCGGGTTTCGTTTTGGGAACCGGCAAGTTCCTCCTGAAAGTTCCGAAACAACTCCTCTTCCTCTTCGAGGGCAAGCTCCCAAAGGGCGTCATGGGCAAGGACATCATCCTTACTTCCATCGGCAGGATAGGAAGCGACGGCGCCACCTACTGCTCCATGGAATTCCGCGGCTCCGCCATCAGATCCCTTTGCATGGAAGAGCGCATGACGATCTGCAACATGGCTGTGGAAGCGGGCGCCAAGAACGGCATCATCGCCCCGGACGAAAAGACCAGGGAATATTTGAAAGGCCGCACCGACAAACCTTACACCGAGTACCAGTCCGATCCGGACGCCAGCTACGCGGCCAAATATGAATTCAAAGCTGAGGAACTGGTGCCCGTAGTCGCGAAGCCCTATTCCCCCGGCAACGTCTGCCCGGCCAAGGAAGTGGCGGGAACGCCTGTCACGCAAGTTTACATCGGCTCCTGCACCGGCGGCAAGACCGCCGACTTCAAAGCCGCAGCTGAGATATTGAAAGGCCGCAAAGTCAAGATCAGAACGATCATCACTCCCGCCACCAAGGAAGTCGCCGCTTCCTTAGACACCGAAATGGTAGGCGGCGAAACCTTAAGGCAGATCTTCGAAGCGGCCGGCTGCGATCCCATCCAGCCGCCTAGCTGCGGCGCCTGCATGGGCGGACCTATCGACACTTACGGCCGCACCATGGCTGACGAAGTGGTGGTCTCCACGACAAACAGGAACTTCCCGGGCCGCATGGGCTCCATGCAGAGCCAGGTCTACCTCGCCAGTCCCTACACCGCCGCGGCCACTGCCCTTTTCGGCGTCATCACCGACCCAAGGGAGGTGCTCTAATGAACGACAAGATTTTAAAAGGCAAAGCCTACGTTCTGGACGACAAGATCGACACCGACCAGATCATTCCGGCCTGCTACCTGACGCTCGTCCCGACCATTCCTGAAGAACGCGTTGCCCTTGGAAGCCACGCCCTTTCCGGACTGCCCGACCGCTATCAGCGCTTCATCAAGGAAGGCGAAACTAAGTGCGAGTACACCTTCATCGTGGCCGGCCGCGACTTCGGCTGCGGCTCCTCCCGCGA
>JAFYHD010000068.1 GCA_017539325.1 bacterium
ATGCGGGCTCCGCTGCCGATGGAAGGAGCGCCTGCTCTCATGCCGCTTCCGATAGAAGAGGCGCCTCTAGCCGCACCGCTGGAGAAGGAAGACCTTACTCCGCTGCCGGAGCCGGAGCGAATGTTCGAACCGCTTCCGGAACGAATTGTCGAGCCGCTGCCGGAGCGCGTTCCGCTGCCTGTTCCGGTACGGATAACGCTGGGATTGTTAACTCTCCTGGTGGTCGTGCCGCCGCTTGAGGGAGAGCCCACTCTGCCGGCCGTCGGAATGGTCGTGGACGAGCCGACTCGGCTGGAGCCTGTGCCAACGGAAGATCCCACTCTGCCAGCCGTCGGGACTGTAGTGGAAGTGCCGACTCTGCTGGAGCCGCTGCTGGGCGTGCCAACTCTGCCGGCCGTCGGGACCGTAGTGGAAGTGCCGACTCTGGAGGAACCGGAGCTGGGCGTGCCAACTCTGCTGGAGCCTGTTCCGGCGCTTGTTCCGACTCTGGAGGAACCGGTGCTAGGAGTGCCAACTCTACTGGAGCCAGTGCCGGCGCTCGTTCCAACTCTGGAGGAACCGCTGCTGGGCGTGCCCACTCTAGAGGATCCGCTCGTCGGCGTACCAACTCTGGAGGAGCCGCTGGCCGGTGTGCCGACTCTGCTGGAGCCGGTGTAAATGTTGCCGTTCTTGTCGGCTCTCAGGCCGGTCTGAAGCGGATTGCCGATGTTTCTGGAATTGGCAGGCACGCCCTGACGGTTGGCGCTCTTGACGGGCTCGTCAACAAGGTAGCGTCCGGCAGGGGCTTTCCTAGGCGGCTGTCCGGGGCCGGGTTTGCCGCCCGGGCAATGCGGTCCGTGATGATACCTGTCGCCGCAGCCGTGGCCGTGACGGCGGTAGACATGGTGATGGTCCCAGGGGCCGCAGCCTCTGCCCCACCAGTGGCCGTGTCCGCCGTGCCAGCGATGGTGATGACGCCAGCCCCAATGGTAGTTGCTCCAGCAGAACCCGAAGCCGACCCAGCCGATGGGCGCGCCCCAACTGATGTTGAAGCCCCATCCGAAGCCTAAGCTGTAGGAAACACCGAAGCCGAAAGTGGCCGGCCAGGGATAATAGTAGGTGCCCACCCAGGGAGCGTAGCGGTAGCCAGTGCCGTAGACGACCACTCCGCGGTCCACGAAGCATCCGACGTATCCGGGATAATAACCGACGTAGACGTAATCAGGGGTATAGTTGTACACCCTGACGTAGCGCACGTGGTATACGGGATAAGCCGGGGGAATGGAATAGATGACGCCGGGAACATTGATACAGACCTGCCAGCCGGTGGCAGGATCCGCGGATTCGTACCAGATGGCGTCTTCGCAAAGGTAATAGCGGTCGTTGACGCGGATGATGTCGTGCGGCGTGTTGACCGCGTAGGCGACCGGATAGGCTTCCGGGATCTCCTTGAACTGGGGAGTTCCGTCGTAAACGACTTCCGGGACTTCCTCGGCCTTGCGGGCGACTTTCACCGTCTGGGGAACGTAAGTTTCAGCCACGGCTTCCTTCGCCTCGGGAGTTCCCTTGATGTGCGGCAGGACGCTTTCTTTGCCGTTATCGGCGTTCATCTTGTAGAAGCCGGAGGGAAGCTTGTCGGGGGCGACGTATTCCCAGGTGTCGTCCTGGTTATGGACGTACCAGCGGCCGGACAGGAGCACGTAGAGCCTTGAATCGGCGGCGCAGTAGAAGAGGTCGTTGTCCGTGTTCTCCGCGTACATGATGTCGGTCCCTTCCACGTTCTTGTATTTGGGAACACCGTCTATGGCTATGAGCTCCGTAGGCTCGGTGACCACGATGACTTTCGGCACGACGGTGGAAACGGAATCCTTGAAGCTTTCCTTTTCCTCGTCCGTAAGCTCAAGCGACTCGCCGTAACTCTTGACTTCGTCCGGAACTTTGGCGATCAGGAAAAAGTCGCTCTGAAGATTGGGAGCGGTGAGCCAGTAGTTGGCGCCCTTCAGATAGTAGCAGTTCTTAGTGGTGTCGAAGACCAGGCAGAAAGGCGTGTTGGCGACCGCTTCGTATTTTCCTGCATCGTCGAGCTTGCGCATAATGGGCGCGCCGTCGATCTCGACCAGGACCGTCGCGTTGGTGACGCAGAGGATCTTGGGAGGATCGTTCACAAGCTCGGCCTCGTTCCTGGTCTGGGCGGCCTCTTCCTTTTCAAGCCTCAGGACATAATCGAGGTCGAAGGTCATTTCCACCGTCTTAAGGGCGTTCTGCAGATCGGCGGCGTAGGATATCTCCATATCCTCCGCGTCGGGGCATTTGAATTTGGCGACCCTTAAGCTGTCGCAGACGACCTTGCGGTTGACGGTGTCGTTGCTGGAAAGCGCCGTGATCCAAAGCGCGCCGTAAATAGGCTCGTTGGTGGAAGCGACGGCTTTCTGGATCGAGACGGCGGAACGGATCTTGAGATTGTTGCCGGCAAAAAGTTCAACACTGGGCTCAAAGATCTGGAAGACCGATTCGCTTGTCTTCACTTCGCAAGGCCAGTCGGAAGCGCTGGCGTACTCTTTGGCCTGGCAGATGAAAGCGCTTAGCATAACAGCTAAGAATAAAGTTGCTCTTTTCATCCTTACCCTCCTTGTATTTTTAGGTTTATTTCATCTTCCACTTAAATTATAGAACTTTTTTGGAATTTTTGGGAAGCTCTATATGGCCCTTCCAGCCGAAATGCGGTTCGAAGGGCGGGGTCATATTGACGCGCTCACGAGCCTCTTCCGAAACGAAAACGACTTCCGGTTCGCCGCTTCCCTCCTGGAGAGGCCTGCCCAAAAAGCGCAGGGCCCTTCTGTCGAAGCCCATAAAGCCGGCTAACGCGGCGTCCAGGGCCTGCGGATCCTCGGAGAGGGCCAGCCAGCCGCATTCCTTCCTGTCGGGATCGAGGGGGCCGTCCCCTTCTCCCGCCACGACGCCGTCCACAACGGTCAGGTAGCGCCGGGCTTTGGTGGCTGTAAAGAAAGCCTTGTTGAGATCCCAGACCATCCGCCAGCAGGTGTCGTTGCCGTACCAGTTGCCGCTTCTCACGGTGTCTTTGGTGTCGCCGTAAAAGAGGCGCATAAAAGCCTTGAGCGGACGGAAGCACTCGTTGACGAAGGCCGGCATACGGTACATCGTTTTTTTCCAGAGAAGGCCCAGGCTTTTTTCGCTGCTGGATTTGAAGCCGGACTTTTCGAACTGGTCGCCGCCGCTCGCTGGATCGCCAAGACGATAGTGCGGAAGCCAATTCTTGTCGCCGTTGATGCCGACCAGATTCTTCATGGCGCAGGTCAGGCCCGTCTTCTTGTGCGTCTTCAGTTTCGGGATGTTTATAAGAACATCGCAGTTCAAACAGGTGGCGGAGAGCAGATATTCGTGGTGGCCGCCGCTGTGGTGTTCGGCCGTTTTTTCTATGTCGTAATCGGCGCCGTAAAGCGGGGCCTTTTCGTCATCGGTCTCCGCGAAAGCGCTTTCCCCTTTTAGGTCCACGGCCTCGTAGCCTTCGGGGTCGCCGGGAAGCGCGGTCCTTTTTATGACGATGCCGTCCTTGGAGAGCCATTCTTCCTTCCTAAGATCAAGGAGCGCGACTTTGACGTCGGCGTTTTTTTGATAATAATCGACGGCCGATTTGATGCCGCAGCGTTCCATAGCCTCGGAAAAAGGCGTGTCGGTCTGAGGCGCTTCCGCGATTATAATCTCGCCTTTTCCTTCCAGCGCCTTTATGACCTCGTCGCAGACCGCTCTCACGACGGAGCCGTTTGTCACGACCTGCTCCCATTCGTCAGGTTTTCTTTCGCGGCCTGCCTTGACGACGTTGGGCTTTATGACGACTTTGTCGCCCGGTCTTATGACGTCCTTTAGGCCGCCGGGATAGGCCTTATCCAGAAGAGCTTTTATGCCCTCGGCGATCCCGCCGTCGTAATTGCCCTCGACGGCGTTGATGAAAACTCTGTGGTCGCTTATTCTCATTTTGCCGCCGCGATCTCCTGCTTGGCCCGCTCTAGGAAGTATTCGGCCGAGCGCTCCCAGGTGAAGGTCGCGGCCCAGGCTCTGGCTTCCGTTTCCATCTTTTGGAGACGCTCCCTGTCTTTCAGGAGCGAAATGATCTTTTCGGCCAGGTCGCTGCTGCTGCCAGGTTCGACCAGAAGCCCGGTCTTGCCGTCCACGATGGAATCCCTGAGGCCCTGGACGTTGGAGCCTACCACGGGTGTTCCCGCGGCGTTGGATTCTATAACGGTTATGCCCCAGCCTTCCTTTTCCGCCATGGTGGCGGTTATGGTGGCGCGCGCCATGGCTTTCGCTTTATCCTCTTCGGAGAGGAAGCCGAGGAAGCGGACGTTCTTTTCAACACCGGCTTCCTTTACGGCCGCCTCAATGTTGGGAAGGTCGTCCCCTTTTCCGCCGATCTCAAGAACGGCATCGGGAAATTCTTTCAGGATCATCGGCATGGCCTTCACGATGAGATCGACCTGCTTGTAGCGCTTCAATCTTCCGATGTAGCTTATCAAAGGATAAGCGGTTTTGGCTTCCGTATTGTTTTTGAAAAGCTCATGGTCGATGCCGGCAAATAAGAGCGCCGTCCTGTCCGCGGCGTGCCCCATCCTGATGAGTTCGTCGCGGGCGCTGGGAGAATCAGCGAAGATGAGCTTCCCCTTGTAGACTTCCGGGATCCTGAGCTCCCTTTTTATGATGTAGTCCGCGACCAGTTTGGGAAGCTCTTTGTAGAGCGTTTTTCCGTGAATATGAAGAGAGATACCGACGAGCGGTTCTTTTACGTACTGAGGCGTGAAGAGCGGGATCTTCGAGATATCGTCGACGACGATGTCGAATCTGCCCTCGAGACGCTTTTTGTAATAGCGCTTGAAAGCGTAGTGGAAAAGGTAGCGGTTGCCGATCCTGATTGTCTTTATGCCGTCAATGACTTCCTCTTTCGGGGCGCCCTTGTAGGCGTGCGCCACGAGCGTCACGTCGTGCCCCATGGAAGCGACGCGGCGGAAGATCTCATGCATATGGATCTCCGCGCCGCCCGCTTCAGGGTTTTTGATGCAGCGCCAGTTGACAAGCAGGATCTTCATCAGAGTTTTTAATTCTCCAAGATCTTCTGGATGGCGCTGCCCCAGATCTCGTAAGCTTCGGAGCTGAAGTGGATCTGGTCGGGGGACATTTCGGGAGACAGCGTTCCGTCCGGTTCAAGAAGCTCGTCGTTGCAGTTGACGAAGAAGGTCTTGTCGTTGCCGGCCAGCTTTTCGAGCCCTTCGTTGATCGCCTCTATCCTTTCTCTCATCGGATCGTTTGGGGAAGCGCCCCTGGGAGGCACCGCCATGATTATGATCTTGGAAGCCGTCTGCTTCGCTCTCGCCTCGGCCGCAAGGTCGCTGTAGGCGTCGAGAAATTCCTCAACTGAGAGTTCGGAATCCACCAGCCCGGCCTGCAGAACGACAAGCGCCGGACGGAAAGCGGAAAGGCAGCTGTATCTGGCGCGCCAGATGATCTGGGCGAGCGCGTCGCCCTCGATGCCGGCGTTGTTCAGGCGGCGGGAGCCGAAATGTTCCTTCGCGGCCTCGGCGCCCTGATCTTCCCAGCCTTTGGCAAGATCGTCGCCCAGGAAAACGACATTGGGACGCGTGGTGGTCGTGCCTATGGAGGACCTGATCTCGAAGATCCTCTCACACCACCAAGGTTCGCCGAAACGGGAGAGCGGGAGCTTGTAGCTCGGCGTTTCCTCTGGGAAGAAGATGGGATCGAGGAGCTTCGTGATGTTTTTCACCCAGGCTTTGTAGCCCCTGGTGCTCAGGTGTATCCCGTCGTAGGAGAAGTCCTCGTTGAAATTGCCGTATTCGTCCATGACCTGGCTGTTGATCTCGTAATAGGTCGCGCCGAGCGGTTCGCACAGGCGGCTGAGCGCCGCGTTGACGTTGAAGTTCCTGGTCCTTCTTTGATCGTTGGGAGTGCGCCCGCAGGGAAGGATGGAGAAGACGAAGATCTTCGTGTCCGGGCAGCGTTCCTTTATGGTGTCGATTATGCTGCGGATGCCGAGAATGGTGTCGCAGGGCGGCTCCTCGTCCTCGCTGAAACCGAGCGTGTTGTTGGCGCCCACCATGATAAGGGCGGCTTTCGGCTGCTCGTAACCGTCAAGTTCGCCGTTTTGGAGACGCCAGAGGACGTTCTCCGTCCTGTCGCCGTTGTAGCCTATGGATACGGCGCTCATGGGTTCTTTCTGCAGATACGCCCTGAAGGGCTGCAAACCTTTGCCGTTCTCCTCCCACATCTGGGTGACGTCGTCGCCGATAAGCAGAAGCGGAGCTCCTTTCTCTTTCAGCGTTTCGCATTTTTTCTCAAAGCGCTGGCACCACCAGGAGGAGGGATCGGTGCTCTGAGGGGTCGGGGTGGCCGCCCTTATGCCGGCAAAAAGGCTGCCGGACATCAAAACAACTAAGAGCAAACTTATATTTTTCATATCAATTCTCCTATTGGCTGAGCCTTAAAGATTGGATTTCAAGAGGGCGCCCCAAGCTTCGTAGCCTTCCTTTGTCAGGGAGACGCCGTCGGCGGAATACTTTTCGGGAAGAGTGCCGTCTTCTTCAAGCAGAACGCCCGCGGGATCGACAAGCTTCACGCCTTCTTTTTCTATGCCAACCAAAAGCTCGTTGGTCTCTTCGGCCCACTTTCTCAGATCGGAATCTTTCTCCCTGCCCATGGGCAGAATGGGCGTCACAAGGATCTTGGCTTTGGGCTGCTTAGCCCTTGCCGCTTCGACAAGCGTCGTTATGCCGGCGGCGACTTCCACAGGAGTCTTGTTGGTGTTGGCGTTCCCGGCGCAGACGATCAGAGCGTCGGCCGCGAATCCGTTCAGTTCGCCCATTTTCGCGCGCCACAAAACGTTCTGCACAAGGTCGCCCCGGAAGGTCAGGTTAAGTTCGCTCTTTTCGCCGAGGAGGTCTTTCCTGGCTTCGGGAGCCACGCTGTAAAAACCCTCGAGGAAGGAGTCGCCGAGGAAGGCGACGTTTTTGTCGCTGACGTCTCCCCTGGCGGCCGCGATGGCGTCCCACCATTCCCTTTCCGTCCTTACGGACGGCACCACGGCTGAATTAGGATCCTTGGGATCGATGATGCTGGCAAAAAGAGGCATCAGGTTCTTCACCCAGATCTTGTAGCCTTTCACGGTAGGATGCAGATAGTCGGTGGAGCACATTTCCACGGGCAGCGTTTCATCCGGTTCCAGCATCTGGGGGCCCCAGTCGCACCAAATGATCTTTTTGCCGTCGCAGAACTTTTCGATCTCCTTGTTGACGATGTCGTTGCGTTTCCTGTAACCGTCGTTTTTGTCAGTGCCTCTCGGAGTGATCGAGCAGAGGATAACTACGGCGTCAGGCTGCTTCTCCCGCATGAGCTCCACGCATTTTTTGATGCCAAGGACAGTGTCGCCCTGCGGTTCCCTGTAGACCGTGTTGGCGCCTGCGTTGTTCGTGCCGATCATCAGAACGAGAGCCTTGGCTTTGTAACCGTCAAGTTCCCCGTTTAGCATGCGCCAGAGAACGTGCTGGGTAAGGTCGCCGCCGATGCCGCAGTTGAGGGCCCTGTAAGGCGTTCCGTTGAAATATTCGTTCCAAACGCTTTTCCCGGTCTCTTCAAAAAAGTGGGTGATGGAGTCGCCGAAGAATGCGATCTGTATCTCGTCGCTGTACTGTTGGATGAATTTGAGCTTTTGATTATGACGTTCCATCCAGCCGGAGTAATTGTGGATCACCGGATCGCATGATTCGGGAGCCGCGAGCGCCAAGGCGCATCCAAGCAGGACGGGAAGCATAAGGAGTTTTTTCATTTTTGTTCTCCTTTTGGGTTGTTATTTGTTTTCCGTGAAAGGTTTCAAGGCTTCCGCCCAGACGCGGTAGCCCTTTTCGTTGGGATGCAGGAAATCCGGGAACACAGATTCGGAGAGCGTTCCGTCCTCCTGCATGAGTTTTTCGTTGAAGTCGAGCCAGACGATCTTTTCGCCGTCGGCGAAATTCTTGATGATCTCGTTGACTTTCCCGTTCTTCACCCTTCTTGAGTTCGTGGGTTCCTTGTCCCTGGGGAAGATCGGCATGAGAAGGATCCTGGCTTCCGGCTGTTTTTCCCTTATCACATCAAGGCAGGCTTTAATGGCGGCCGCCACGTCCTCGGCGGGATCCTCGACATTATTGGTGCCGATCATGACGGCTACGTTTTTGGCCTTGTAGCCGTCCAGTTCGCCGTTTTGCAGTCTCCAGAGCAGATGCTGGGTCTTGTCGCCGCCGTAACCGCAGTTCAAAGTTTGTATCCCGGAGAAGTATTCCTCGAAGACCGGTTTGCCCCAGCCTTCCCAGTTGTGGGTTATGGAGTCTCCGCACAAGACCAGATTGAAAACTTTGTTGGTACTGGAGCAGATCTTGACCCTGTGATCGAAGAGGCGCTTCCTCCACCACTCTTCCTCAAGCTTTGCGGCAGGAGTTATGGCTTCCGGTGCCTTTTCTTTTTCGGGAACGAGGAATTCGTCGAGGAGCGGCTTCAGGGCCTGGAACCATTTCTCATACCCTTCTTTGGTGGGATGGACGAAATCGTAGAAAAGCGCCTGGTCGACTTTGCCGTCCGATTTTAGGAGAGGATACGACCAGTCGAGCCAAAAGACTTCCCTGCCGTCCGTGAATTTCGCGATCTCTTTGTTGACGATGTTGTTCTTTATTCTCCTCGGATCCTCCGGCAGTTCGCCGCAGGGCGGGATCGGGCACATAATGACTTTCGCCTTGGGGAAGCCGTTCCTGATCTTCTGCAGGATAGCCGTGATGGCAAAGATCGTGTCGGCGGCGGGATATTCCGGATGCAGCCAGCTGTTGTTGGTGCCGATCTGAAGAACGACCACCTTGGGGTCCAGCCCTTCCATCTCGCCGTTCTCAAGCCTCCACAGCAGGTGCTGCGTGCAGTCGGCGCTGTAGCCGAAGCAGATGCCCTTGTAGGGGCCTTTGACAAACTGTTCGTTCCAGATGGCTCCCCCGCGGTCCTGCCACTCCCACAATTCGGTAATGGAGTCGCCGTAGAAAGCGACCAGCGCGTCGCCGCGCTCTTTTATTTCGTTGAGCTTGGCGTTGTGCTTCGTGCACCACCAGTAATTGGAATCAGTGCTCTGGGGAGCTGCCGTCATGGCCGGCATAAGGCCCATGGCGAAAGTCATGGACGTCAGAATCAGAGCGAAAACAAAAGCGGATAATTTTTTCATGGTCACTCCTTGCAGTACTTTTCAATATAGGGTTTCAAGGCTTCCGCCCAGACGCGGTAGCCTTTTGGCGAAGGATGCAGGAAATCCGGGAACATTTCCTTGCTGATGGTACCGTCTTCGTTCATCAGTTCTTTTCTGATGTCGAACCAGATGATGTTCTCCCCGTCCGCGAACTTCTTTATGAGCTCGTTGGTCTCGTCGTTCTTTATCCTGATGGGATCGTCGGGCTTCTCGTTGCAGGGGAAGATGGCGTGCAGGATGATCTTGGCCTTGGGCTGGCGCTTCCTCATTTCCTGGAGGATCAATCTTACGCCTTCCGCCACGTCTTCCTTTTTGGCCTTGTGGTTGTTGGTGCCGATAAGAAGCGTGATGACCTTCGCCTCGTAGTTGTCAAGTTCGCCGTTCTGGGCGCGCCAGAGCTGGTTCTGCGTCCAGTCGCCGCCGTAGCCGTTGTTCAAAACGGAGAGGCCGGAGAAGAATTCGTCGGCAACGGTCTTCCCGTTGCTGTCCCATTCCCACATGTGCGTTATGGAGTCGCCGCACATGACCAGGTCGAATTTATGATCTTCCTTTTGGAGGATCTGCGTGCGTCTTTCCCGCATCCTTTGCATCCACCAGCCCTGCTCGCTCTTCGTCTGGGGATAGTAGGCTTCCGGCGGACCGTCAATATAGAGCATCCAGTCCAGCATAGGCTTCAATCCCTCGAACCACTTCTGGAAACCTAGCTCGTTGGGATGGACGAAGTCCG
>JAFYHD010000069.1 GCA_017539325.1 bacterium
CTGGTTCTCGCCTTTGGGAGGGTCGGCTAGAAGCCCGGCTTCCGCCTTGCCAAGGAAAAACTTTACTTTAAGACCGTTCGCGAATTTTTCGCAGAAAGCGGCGTCTTCGGCGCTCTCAATTCCTCTTATCCCGTGGTCGAAATGCAGCGCGACTACTCTTTCCGGCCCGAAGCAGATCGAAGCGGCATGGAGCAATGCCAAGGAATCGGCGCCGCCGGAACAGGCCACGGCGTAGCGCTCGAAACGAGGCAGTTTTCCTAACGCTTCCAAAACACCCATCAGAACAACTCCATTTGGGACGCTTCGGGGGAAGCGGGCTCGGGAGCCGGCTCCTCGACTTTAAGCTCCTCGCTCGCAACTTCCGGAGCGGGATCTACGCTTTTGCCCTCCAGGCCGGACAATATTCTTTCCGCCCTTTCGATTACAGGTTTGGGAAGGCCGGCCAGCTTAGCCACGTGGATGCCGTAGCTGCGGTTGGTGCCGCCTCTGACGATCTCGTGCAGGAAGGAAATCGTCTTGCCGTTCTCCCAGACCGCCACGTTGTAATTCACGACGCCCGGCATCGTCTCCTCAAGCTTGATGAGTTCGTGGTAGTGGGTGGCGAAAAGCGTCCTGGCTTTCACTTTCGAATCCGAATTCAAAAAGTCGACGACCGCCCAGGCGATGGCAAGCCCGTCGTAAGTGGAGGTGCCGCGGCCGATCTCGTCGAGGATGATCAAACTTTTGGGCGTGGCGTTGTGCAGAATGTTGGCGGTCTCAGTCATCTCGACCATGAAGGTCGACTGTCCCCTGCTCAGTTCGTCGCTGGCGCCGACGCGCGTGAAGATCTGGTCGGCCAACCCGATCTCCGCTTCCTCGGCGGGAATGAAGATGCCGCTCTGGGCCATTAAGACGAGCAGGGCCACCTGGCGGATGTAAGTCGATTTGCCGGCCATGTTCGGCCCGGTCAAAAGCACGATCTGGTCGCTGGTGGTATTCAGGAAAGTGTCGTTCGGCACAAAGCGCTTGTCAGGCAGCAGACGCTCAACAACGGGATGGCGCCCTTTCTTTATGACGAGCCTTGTGTCGGTGAAGATCTTCGGCCTTCTGTAATCCCGCTGCAGGGCGATCCAGGCCAGGGATTGGAAAACGTCGAGGGAAGCGATGGCCGCGGCGCTCTCCTGGATCCTCTGGTGGTTCTTCAAAACTTCCTGGCGCAGTTCCTGGAAAAGCTCGCCCTCGAGTTCGAGCGCCCGCTCCTCCGCGTGCAGTATACGGTTCTCAAGCTCCTTCAGCTCCGGCGTAATGAAGCGCTCGCCGTTCACGACCGTCTGCTTCCTGATGTAATCCTCGGGCACCTGGTCCAGGAACGACCTTGAAACTTCGATGTAATATCCGAATACTTTCGTATAGCCGACCTTCAGCTTTTTGATGCCGGTCCTCTGGGCTTCTTTGTTCTGAAGTTCCGCGATGTAATTCTTGGTGTTCGTCGAGAGTTCCCTGACTTCGTCAAGCTCCGCGTTGTAACCGTCCCTTATGATGCCGCCATCCATCAGGCGCAAGGGTGGATCGTCGGAAAGCGCGCGGTCGAGAAGCTCCGTCAATTCCGGCAGAGGCGTCAATTTTTCGCAGATATCCTCCAAAAGCGCGTAGCGGTCTTCGTTCGGGAACAGTTCTTCGGAGCGCGCCTTCGCAAGAGAATCCATAACGTACCCGCGCAAAATTGGCAGCTGATGCAGACAGTAGCGCAAAGCCAGAAGGTCCCTCGGCGTTCCGTAGCCCGTCGAGAGCCTGCTGACGAGTTTCTCAAGGTCGCCGAAATTCCTCAGCGCTTCCTTTATCTCCATAAGCTCGCCCTGGCGCGACATCAAAAGTTCCGTGGCATCGTAGCGGGCTTCGATCTCTTTCTTTTCGACGAGTGGCGCCAAAAGGAAAGAACGCAGCAGCCTCGATCCCATGGGCGTCGCGGTCTCGTCCAGGACGGAGAAGAGCGTGCCCTCCGTCCCTCCTTCGCGCATTGAGCGGACAAGCTCCAGATTTCTCCTGGTGTGCTCGCCCAGGCGCATGAAATTGGACTTCTCGTAAAATCTCAGCCCCATGATGTGGTCGAGGGGCAGCATGGCGAAATTCTCTTTGATGTAGCGGAGCGCGGCGCCGGCGCACATCACGCCGCAAG
The DNA here is from genome assembly GCA_017539325.1 of bacterium. Taxonomy (GTDB): domain Bacteria; phylum Auribacterota; class UBA3054; order UBA3054; family UBA3054; genus UBA3054. Next base: position 2,156 of record JAFYHD010000069.1, read on the forward strand.
TTTTGTCGGCGCATCCGAAGCCGTCAAGCGACGCGACCTGGAAATGAGACAGCAGCACGTTGCAGCCGTCGTCGAAGTAAAGGTCGTCTATTCCCATGACGAGCGCGTTCTGAATCACGCTCAAAGCGGGCTGCCAGAGGCCCTCCCCGCTCTCCGGATAGATGATCTCTGTCGGCTGCAGACGGCGCAGTTCCTCCACGACCTCCTCGCAGGAATTCATCTCGGTCATCTCGAAACTGCCGGTGGCCACGTCGAGGAAAGCGGCGCCGAAAACTTCCCTGCCCTTGATTTTGACGGAGCAGACGGTAGCCAGGAAGTTGTTCCCCTGCTTCGAGGCCTGCTCGTCGTCCAAATTGGTGGAAGGCGTCACGATCCTGGTGATCTCCCTTTTCACCAGGCCCTTCGCTTTCTTGGGATCTTCCATCTGATCGCAGACAGCCACTCTGCGCCGCATCTTGACTAGCTTGTTGATGTAGCTTTCCGCGGCGTGGTAAGGCACGCCGCACATCGGCATGTTGACGCGGTGCGTCAGAGTCAGGCCGAGAAGCGTCGAGACTTCCCTGGCGTCGTCGTCGAACAGTTCGTAGAAATCGCCCAGCCTGAAGAAGAGCAGCATACCTGGATACTTGCGCTTCATCTCGAAATACTGGCGCATCATGGGCGTCTCGTAATCGGCGGGAGATGGTGTTCTGGTTTCTTTCTCTTTCATTTTACAAACTGATGACGTAGCTGTCGTTCTTCTCTGATTTCCTCAGCTTAGCGCAGACCGTCTGGGCTTCGCTTTTGCTGGCGTAGTCGCCCACCAGCACGGAATACCCTTTAGAGCCTTTCCTGACGTAGGCCTTGTAGCCCTTCTTCTTGAGCTGGGCAGCGTAATTGTTCGCCAGGTCCTGCTTCGGCGTGTAGGAGACCTGCACCGCGAACTTCGTCTTCGGGGCGCTTGTCGTGGTCTTCGCCGCAGGTTTGCTTGTGCCGCTGCTAGCAGCTGTAGTAGTCTTAGTGCTTGCGCCTGTACTTTCAGCTTTGACGACCTTCGTCGACGTAGAGGAGACCCCTTTCATCAAAAGCCTCGCTTCCAGGCTCCTGGGATAATCCTTTAGGATCTTTTTCTCGCACTCCTGAGCTTCCTTGGTGTTGCCGAGATTCTTCTGCGTCTTGGCGATCTTCAGGAGAACACGGGATCCGCTGCGCTTCATGAAAGTTTCCGTCTGGCTGTTGCGGTATTGCTTCAGAGCCTCAGAATATTTCCTTCTCTTGAATTCGACGTCCCCCAATCCGACGTAGGCCTCAGGCAGCCAGTCCGTATTGGAGTAGAGGTTCACGATGTTCATGAAGCTGATCTTGGCGTCGTTGTAGCGTTCGAGCTGGGTATAAGACTTCCCGACCATGTACCAGCAGAGCGCCCTGTTGTTGTCGTTCAGTTTCGACTCAAGGGCCTTGCGGTAGCACTCCAGCGCCTTGGCGTACTGCTTCTGCAGATAAAAGGCCTCGCCTTTGTCCATCTCTCCTCCGAAAACAGAAAAAGCGAAGAGCGCCAGCGCAAGCGCGCCGACGTAAATTTTCGCTCTTTCTGTTCTCAATATGTTTTTCAATTTTTCAGTAAGCCGGCTCCCAAAAGTGACGTGAAGCCGGACCTTGTGACTATCAAATGGTCAAGCAGCTTTATGTGAAGTATCTTCCCGGCCGAAGCTATTTCGTTCGTTACCGCCACGTCTGCCTGGCTCGGAGATGTCTCCCCGGAAGGATGGTTGTGCGCCAGTATTACGAAACTGGCTCCCATCTTCAGAGCCGGTCTGAAGACCGTCGCGGGATCCGACAAGCTCTGCCTTGCTGTTCCAACAGTCAGGACTTTCGAGCCTATCACCTTCGAAGCGGCGTTGAGGTAAATTCCCCTCAACTGCTCCTGCTCCAGATCCCACATGTCTTTCGTGAGAGGATAGACGTCGCCTGGCTGAGTCACCCGGATCATCTCCTCGTCGTCCCCTTTGCCGCAAAGCCGCCTGCCAAGCTCAAGGCTGGCTAAAAGCATGGCGCTTTTGACAAAAGGCATCCCGGTGACTTCCCTTAGGGAATTGATCTCTTTTAGGTCTTTCAGTCCCGCCGTACCGTAATCCATGACGATCTCGTGGGACAGCTGCATGACGTTTTTCCCTCCGTAGCCTGTACCTATGATCAGGGCCAGAAGTTCGGGAAGAGTCAATTCCTCGATGCCGTACTTCATTAATTTTTCCCGGGGCATAAGTTCCGCCCCGTTCGCTTCAAGATCAGCCGCTCTCCTTTTCATTGGTTAATTCCTCATCTCCGGACAAACGCTCAAAACTCCCGTACAGCGTAAGCGGCGTCGCGGACTCCATCTTAACGGAAACGAATTTCCCGATAAGAGCGGGATCGCCCTCGAACACCACGTTCGCGTAATGGGTAGTTCTGCCTTGCAGCACCGCCCGGTTGCGTTTACTATGACCCTCGACCAAAACTGTCTGGGTAGTACCCACCAAACTCTTCAAATGCTCGTGCGTCAACTTTCCCTGCAGAGCCATCAGCTCAGCGTGCCGCCTTTTCTTCTCCTCCAGAGGCACATCGTCAGGAAGCTTTGCCGCCGCCGTTCCCGGCCGCTCGCTGTACTTGAAAAGGAAATTGTTGGCGTAATCTATTCTTTCCACAGCCGCCAAAGTAGCCTGGAAATCCTCCAAAGTCTCACCCGGGAAGCCGACGATGAGATCTCCCGCCAGCCAAAGATCCGGCATGGCGGACTTCAGTTTCGCGACCTTCTCCAAATACTGCTCCAGGGTGTACTTCCTGTTCATCATCTTAAGGATGCGATTCGAACCCGACTGCAGGGGGAAATGCAGATACCGGCAGATCTTCGGCTCTGAGGCCATCAGATCGATCAGCTCATCCGAGATATCCTGCGGATTGGAAGTGACGAATCTCAGCCACTTCAAACCCTCTATCTTCGCGGCCTCAGCCAAAAGCTCGGGGAAACTGATGCTCACTTTGGGCAGATCTTTTCCGTAAGAATTGACGTTCTGTCCTAGCAAAGTCACTTCCACGCAGCCGCTCGAAGC
>JAFYHD010000070.1 GCA_017539325.1 bacterium
AACGCATGGCGGAGGAGCTGACGGATTACTTAATCGGTGAGGACATCAAGGTCACTTATCTCCATTCCGACATCGACACGATGGAAAGAACAGAAGTGATCAACAGCCTAAGGAAAGGCGAAGTCGACGTTTTGGTCGGCATCAACCTCCTGAGGGAGGGCTTGGATCTTCCGGAAGTGACGCTCGTCGCCATCTTCGACGCCGACCAGGAGGGCTTCCTGCGCTCCACGCGCTCCCTTATCCAGACGATCGGGCGCGCAGCCAGGAACATCAAGGGAAGCGTGATACTTTACGCCGACACCATGACAGACGCCCTGAAAGCCGCGATAGATGAGACCGAGCGCCGCCGCGCGATCCAGGAGGATTACAACGCCAAGAACGGCATCGTGCCCAGGACGGTCTGGAAAGAGATCGACGCGCCCTTGCGCGACATGGTTGAAGCCGACTACATCGATCCCGCCAAAGACGCCATCGAGAATATGCTTCGAGACAGAAGGAAAGCCGGCGGGGAAAAGGGAAAGAATTCGAAAAGAAAATTTTTGGCGCGGCGCGCCAGATCGAAAAAAATACTTGACAAGATAAAAGGTGAAACTGAAGGGGAGATATGCTGAACGCCATAGGCAGATCAGATCATGAAGAGAGAATAAAAAAAGCCGCCGGGCTTCTAAGGGAGAACGGCCTTGCCGGCCTTGTCACGGCCGGGCCGACGAACCTATTATATTTCTGCGGAGCGCGGGGCGGCTACAGCGACCGTCTTTACGCTCTGGTCATCAGAAGCGACGGAACGTATTTCTACGTCTGTCCTTCCTTTGAGGAAAGAAGGATGCGCGAAACTTACGGAGAGGACGCGGAAGTGCTGCCATGGCAGGAAGACCAAAACCCCTGCGCCATGATCGCGGAAAAACTTTCAGCCTTCGAAGGAAAGATCGGGCTTGAAGACACCATGCCGCTTTGGTATTACAGCGAGTTTGAAAAAGCGGCCAAACAGGGCGTAGCCGACGCGGGGATGATCGTGAGGCTCTGCCGGGCCGTGAAGAGCGAGAAAGAGATCAAGATCATGCAAAACGCCAACGCCGTAATAGGTGAGGCGGTGAGAGCGGCTTTTTCCCAAGCAAAAGAAGACATGACGAACATCGAGATGTCCGAGCTCGTTTCCCAGGAATGTCAGGAGCGCGGCTGCAAAGGCGGAGGGTTCGTGCTTTTCGGGGAAGCGGCCTCTTATCCTCACGGGACGAAATATCCGCAGAAACTGAAAGCTGGCGATCTTATGCTTTGCGACGCTGGCTGCCAGATAGAGGGCTACACCAGCGACATCACTAGGAGCGTGGTCTTCGGAACTCCTAACGCCAGGCAAAGGGAAGTCTACAAGGTCTTGAAGGAAGCCCAGGAAGCTGCGAGAGCCGCCGCCAAAGTTGGGAATCCTCTGGAAGCACCCGACCTGGCAGCCAGGGATGTTTTGGGTAAGGCCGGCTTCGGCTACGACTACGAGACTTTCACCCACCGCCTGGGCCACGGCATCGGATTGAACGGGCACGAATGGCCGTATCTCTGCCGGGGAAACAAAATGCCTCTTCAGGAAAACATGACTTTCAGCGACGAACCAGGGATCTACATTCCGGGTGAGATCGGCATGCGCCTTGAAGACTGCATGTATGTGACAAAAGAGGGCGGTAATTTTCTCGCGCCCCAGCAGAAGAGTCTGGAGGAATGCTGATGATAGACAGCCACGCTCATATTCAGTTCGAAGTTTTCGACGAGGACAGGGAGGCTATGCTTAAGAGGGCCTGGGATCGCGGCCTTTCCAAGATCATTGTCATAGGAGGGGAAGAGAAGAGGAACGACCAGGCGCTTTCCATGGCGAAAGAGGACGAGAGACTGAGAGCCGTGATCGGCATCCATCCCCTGAACGCCGGGGAATACAGCCCCGCTGCCGAAGAAAGGATAAAGCTCCTCCTCAAGGAAAATGAAGCGGTGGCGATCGGCGAGATCGGCCTCGATTACCACAACAACATTCACCCAAAGGAAGTGCAGTGGGAGACTTTCACGTCCCAGCTTGAATTGGCGAAAGTTTTGGACAAGCCGATTGTGATCCACTCCAGGGACGCCAAGGATGACACCTTAGCGATCCTGAAGGAGCATCCCGGTCTCAGGGGTCAGGTGCACTGCTTTTCCTACGACGCCGAGAGCGCTGAGCGTTTTTTGGAACTCGGCTACCACATCTCTTTCTGCGGCCCCATCACTTTCAAGAATGGGCAGCTTCAGAGGAGCGCCTCTCTTGTCGTGCCGCTTGACAAGCTTCTGGTGGAGACGGACTGCCCGTACATGGCTCCGGAACCGAACCGCGGGAAGCGCAACGAACCCTCCTACGTTGTAGAGATAGCGCTCGCTCACGCAAGGCTCCGGAATCTTACGTATAAGGAAATTGACGAGGCTGTGACGGCGAATGCCGAAAGGCTCTTTATGTTATAATCAAAAAAATGGCTGACAATATCTTTAAAAAACCCTTCATGCGCTTCAAGGTCATCCCGAGGCTGGCCTACTGGCTGACCTTGATCAATATGAAGACCTGCCGCTTCAAGTACCACAACGAGGAGAACTACCAGCTCTACCTTGACAGGGAAAACAGGGGTGAGAACATCATCTTCGGGTCCTGGCACGGAAGGGGCATGCTTTTGCCCGCCCTCTACCATTTCTTGTTCGGCTACGACAAGCTTTCTATGATGGTCTCGCAGAGCAAGGACGGGGATATCCTCGCTTCGTACTTCAATCTTCTCAAAGTGGAGTGCGTGAGGGGCTCGGCTCACAAAGGCGGAGTCAGCGCCCTGAAGAACCTTTTGAAAATTACCCGTTCCGGAAAAGACACCGCCATGGCTCTGGATGGGTCCAGGGGGCCGAGGCAGAGGATCGAACCGGGCATGGTGCTTATTTCCCAGCGCACGGGGATCCCTATCCTTCCGCTTGGCGTCTCAGCCAAATTCAGCTACAGGGCCTCCTCTTGGGATCGCTGCATGATAATCTTGCCCTTTGCTACCGTGCATATAGTTTTCGGCACGCCCTTCGTTGTTCCCAAGGATGCGGAAGATCTCACTCCGTACTGTGAAAAGCTTCAGAACATCATGGACGAGATAACTATCCAGGGCGACAAGCTTGCCGGCATAAAGCCGGACGGCAAAGGTGAGATCAGAAATTCAGGAGAAAACAAATGACTACTCGCGACGGCGTAAAATTATCCGGTACGATCATAGTGCTGCTCATAGTGGGCGTTTTGATATTTTTAGGCTTAAGGAACCGTGAGAAGCCGGTTCCCTACGAACCGCCCCGCCCGAGGACGAGCGTTACGGAAAGGAAAGTGAGGACGCCGCGCAAGCCGAAAGTCGAGATCGTTCAGGACGCCGCTTCAACAAACGCCGCCGCCGAGGAGACCATTTCCATGCGTCAGCTGAGGCACGAGAGGGCCGTCATGTTCGTTCCTGACGGCGATCCTATTCCCGGCTTCGACACGAAAGGACTCGTGGACGATACGCTGGCGGCTTTCCGCAGCAACGCTCCCACTGAGAAAAAACTGGAGCTGATGAACCAAATAGCCGTGATCGGCGACAAGATGGTCATGCCGGCAGTGCTGGCCGCTTTGGACGACAAGGACGATGAGATCAGGACGCTGGCTGTTGAGGCCATGAAGGCTATAGACGATCCTTCGGTAGTGGAAGGCGTTGAGAAAGCTTTGAAAGATCCGGACCCTGACCTCAGGGAGGAGGCTCTTGAATGCATTGCGACTCTGACTCCGGAAGCAAGTTTGAACGACATCATTATGCAGGCTCTGAACGATCCCAACGAGGACGTCAGGGAGAACGCCCTCGACATGCTTACGATGCTGGTCGACGACTGCATGATGCCTTCCCTTGACTACGCGCTTAAACAGGGCGACGCAGACACTCAGGAGACCTCACTTACGCTGCTTGAGCAGCTGCACGAGGAGGGAAGCCACAACGCTCTGCAGCCCATAATCGAGCAGGGTCTTCTCAGCCAGTACAATGAGGTCCGCCAGATGGCTCTTTCTATCCTGCAGGAACAGACCGGCCAGAATCTCACCACTTACGAGCAGTGGGCCAAGTGGTATGAAGAAAACCGAAAGTGATATGAAAAAGGCGCTCCGCTTCCAGAAACTCCTCGCGAGGGAAACGGAACTCCTTGATACTTTCGAGCTGGTGGCCGGAGTGGACGAAGCCGGAAGAGGTCCCTTGTGCGGGCCGGTGGTCTGCGCGGCCGCCATGCACGGGAAGGATTTTCCAAGCGCCGAGGAATTTCCCTGGCTCATGGAGATCTTCGATTCCAAGCAGCTGACGGAAAGCAAAAGGGAATATGTTTTCGAGCGCCTCATGAGCGATGAGAGTCCCTTCACAATCTCCATCGCCATGGCGGATGCTCAGGAAATTGATGAAACGAATATCCTGAGAGCCACCCACAGGGCCATGCGCAGCGCGGTCATGGGCCTGGTGAAGGCCCCCGGGTTCGTCCTGGTGGACGGGACGGCGATACCAGATCTTGGGATCCCCCAGGAAAAGGTCATAAAAGGGGACAGTCTGTGTTTAGCTGTCGCGGCGGCTTCGATCGCCGCGAAGGTAACCAGAGACCATATCATGCTGGAATTGGATGAAAAGTTTCCGGGATATGATCTCGCAAAGAACAAAGGATATGGGACTGCCTTCCATCTTAAAGCACTACAAAAACTTGGTCGCTCGCCAATTCACCGCAAAACTTTCTACGTCGAAGGCCTCGACGAAGACCGAGGCGCAAAGAAGGGGAAAGCTGGGGGAGGATCTGACCGCAAA
>JAFYHD010000071.1 GCA_017539325.1 bacterium
CCGCTGTAGACCATTCCGTTGCTGGCCGTGGGCTCGGTGGCGTCCAGGGTGTAGCGGATGGTAACGCCCTCGTCCGGGGAGGTGATGGTCAGCTGGAAAGAATCCTCATAGAAGCCGGAGTCCTTGTTGAAGACTAGGGGCTGCAAAAATTCCTCGTAGGCTTCCCCGTTGACCGCGCCGGGAGTCGGGCGGGTGAAATAGCCGCGCTCGGTGAAGACCATGCTGTCCACGCCCTTGGCCCGCAGCTCCGCTTCCATCAGGAAGTCCGTGCTGGTGGTGGTGTCGTTCAGGCCGTGGACGCAGAGAACGTTCTGGCCCTTGCGCAGAAGGTTGATGTAGGTGGAGATGTCCACGTCCTCAAAAACGAGAATGTTGCTCTCGCTGTGGTAGGTGGGCGAGCAGGAATCCCAGCTGACGGTGGCGGGGGCGTTGACTCTCGCCACTTCCACGCCGTTAAGGTAAACGACGAAGCCGTCGTCGTAGAGCATCCTGAGAAGGAGTTTCTGCAGGTTGGGCTTCTCTTCCAGCGTGAAGGGCATGCGGATGTAGACGGTGCCGTTCTTGTCGTACATCTCGTCCTCCACGTTTATTCCCATGCAGGGAATGACGGAGGTGGAGCTGGAGGGATTCTTCTCGTAGCCTACGCCGGAAGTGCCGGAACTCCAGGCGGAGTCGTCGAAGGTGGACCTGTACCAGATGCCGTCAAGGTCGCCGTTAGTGGGAACGAGGTAGCGGCAGAAGGAATTGGTGGACCTTAAGATCACTTCCTCGGTGGTCACCTTGCAGCCGTCGCCGTAACTGACGTCCTCGTACTGCACGGGGAAAGTCGGCGCGTATTCGGAGACCACCTGACCCGCCGGGTTATAAAGGCCTAAGTACTCGCCGCTGGCGGAGAGCTTGAAGCCGGTGTGCATCTCCTCGCCGGGTTCGGAGATCTCCCTATCGGAGCACCAGACGAGCATGTACGTTCCGGCCACGAAGTTGGTGGCGGGGAACTCCCACTTGCGGGGCTTCTTTTCGTTGTCCGTGAGTCCCCAGCCGTCAAGGGAGAAAGTCTCCCCGTCGTTGTAGAGTTCGACCCAGTCGGAGCTCTCGCCGAAAGAGTCTCTGATGGTTCCCTTGTTGGAAGCCATGAATTCCGTGATGCGGACGGCCTGGAGAGAAAGAGCCGCCAAAAGCGCCAAAAGAAAAACGATTCGTTTCATAGTTTTATCTTCCGTTGACAATGTTTCTGAATTCCTGGTGAATGACGTAATATCCGTTGCTGAGGACGGCGCGGCCGCGCAGTCCTTCTTCCGAAACGTTGAAAAGTTCGTTCAAAGTTCCGCCTTCTTTGAGGGCGGCCTGCGGCACGACAAGATCAAGGCCTCCCTTGAGATTCTCCTGGATGCGGAGAATGTCGCGCCAATTGTTCAGCTTCACCTTCGAGGTGTCGAGGCGGAAATGCATCGTGCCGTCGCCCTCGGGCATCGTGACTGCGCCCGAGCAGTCGAAGCCGGGGCCGCACTTCAAAAATTCCTTGGCGTTCTCCATAACGTCCGCGAACTGGGAGATGACGTTGAGGCTGAAGCCGGTGTTGCGGCTCTGCTTCAGGCTGGCTACGTTCGTCCTGATCTCATTCAGCTTCTCGATGTGGCAATTGCTGAGACGCAGCTTAAGATCGACGGGGAGCGAGCGGTCCTCGATCTGAGTCTCGGAATTGATGTCGAGCGTCACGTTGTGCAGCTTGTTGCTGACGCTGCCGTTAAGAAAGAGCTTGCCGTTCTTGGCGGTGAAGTCCTTGCCTTTCACGTTCTCAAGGTCGCCCGTGAAGCAGTAGACTCTCACGCTCTCGTTTAGGACGCGGCTCGAGCCCTGCAGGACGAAATTGGTGAAGCTGCCGACGGCGGACTCAAGGCCGTTGGCGCAGAACGTAAAGGAAGCTTCCCTGCCGGCCAAAGGTATCTTCATGGCGCCCGTGATGTCGCTGAGCTCGCAGTTGCAGGAGAGCCATTCGTATTCCGGGAAGACCTCGCCTAATTTTTCCGCCTCGATGGAGCCGCCTGGGATCCTGAAGGTCGCCCTGACACAGGCGTCCCAGCCTAAGCTGGCCTTGAGGTCGATATTCTTTATGACGTGGCCCGGGGCCTTGACGACGGTCTTGCCTTCGCCCTTGCAGTAAAAAGTCCGGTCCTTCAAAGACGGGCAGTGGTAGATCGAGAACTCGGACTGCAGAACGATGTTCGTCAAAAGCGTCCTTAAGTTTTCCAGTTCCTTTTCGCTGAGCGTCCTCGTCATCAGCTCATAGCCGTCGAACTCGACGACGCAGTCTGATTTGAAATATCCCCTCTCGTAATACCTGACCGCGTCCTCGCCGACAGGCGAGCGCTTGAAGAAGCTTCTTATCTCACGCTCGGCCAGACGCCCGTTGATATAGGGAAGCAAGACTAGCGCGATAAGCAGAACAACGACGAGCGTCTTCACAAGTGTCCTAGTCATTTTCTCCTCCTCCCAGCACGTTCTCGAAAGTGAGCTCGTCCTTGAAAACGCCTATGAGCTCGGCAAAGAATTTGTCTTTAGTGTCGAATTCGAAAGATTTTCCGGCCAGGTCTCCCAAAGAGCTTTCGCCTTTGTCGATCTCGCAGCGGACGCTTTTCTGCGACCCGCCCTTGATGACGGGCTTGGATTCCACCTTCATGACGAGACCATTTATCTCGGCTCCTCCCAAAAGGACCCTGTCGGCGGTAAGGACGCCGGAAGTCAGTTCGTCCTCCGTCGTTTCGGAACTGTATTTGAGCCCGGCAACGGAAAAGCCCGGAAGAAAAGCGAAGATATCGGCCGTAGTTTCCGCGGACAGGCCTCTGTCCTTGATCCAGAAATTGCTGACGCAGAAAGTCGTTCCCTCGGCTTCCAGCGCGTTGTCGTAGATCCTGACGGTGCGTTCAAGGGGGCCTTTGAACTTATTGGTGCGCCATTCCTCGCCGGTGATCTTCCAGTTCGGGCCGCTAACGGCAAGGATCGCGTGCTCGGCGCTTTTGATGAAATGCATAGGACCGTGCGTGACGTCGATCTTAAGGGTAAGATCGTAATCCCTGAAGAAGTCGACAGCCTCCGGGGCAAGTCCCATGGAGGAAATGGTAGTGGACAGCGGCTCGTCGAGCGCCACGGAAGAGGAAAGGAAGCCGTTCTCGATCACAAACGGCCTCGGGTTGATGCCGAGTTCGTAACAGGCGTTTCTGTAGCGCTCCTCGATCCCCGAGACGCTCATTTTGCCCAAAAGATAAGGGCAGAGAGCGCAGAGCAGGATGATCAGCGCTATAAACAAATATTTCATTATTGTTCCGCTCCTTGAAAAAGTAAACAATTAACCATTATCTATTTATTTTAGCATAAAATAGAAAACGGCCGCAGAAAAGAAAACAGGAGCGCAAATATCACTCCGCCTGGGGGAACCAGCGGAGATTCTGGGCCTCCTGGCCGAGCGCGGTGGAGGGGCAGCGCCTGATCAAAGTTTCGTAGAATTTGCGGGAAGTCTCGAGGTCGCGGTTCTCGGTCCAATGCCCGGCTTCCGAAAGAAGCTCGGCAAGGGAATCGCTGTTGTCAGGCATCAGTTCGACCGCCAGCCAGACCTGGCTGACGGCGTTTTCAAGGCAGAGCTGCCTGGCCGGAACGCGCTTGGCGTGCAGCTTCACTCTTCTCTCCTAGTCCTCGCTGACGGGCGCCAGACAGCTCTGCTCCCTGTAGCGCTGGAAATAGGCGCGCGGCTCCCTGCCTTCGCTGGAGAACCAGTCCGGGGCGGATTCGGTCGCGAAGAGCGGCTCCCCGCCGTAGTAGATGCCCCTGGCGGCGTCGCCGATGGCGGAGCCTCTTTCAGGGGCGGGAAGATTGGTGTTTCTGCCGATGGCCAGCGAGGCCATGATCTGGTCGGCGTTAGCTTTGGCAAGCCGCGGGAAATAGGGGCCGGCGTCCTTTAAGTCGCCTTCCCTCGCCAGACGGCGGGCCAAAAGATACTTTAGTCTCGGGGTGTTCTGGTCGTCCTTGGGAGTCTCGAGCTCCCTTTCCTTGACGTAGTGCTCAAGCTCTTTTATGGTCATGACCTGCTCGGCTATGTAGGCCGCTTCCTGCCAATCGTCGATGGCAAGCGAAAGCTTCAGAGCTTCCTTATAGCGCTGGTCGGAAAGGTAGAGGAAAGAAATGTCACGCCCTATGGCGTTCCTCAGTTCTGGCGTCATGTTAGGAAAGCTGAAAAAGAGCGTAGCGAGGTCGCTTTCCGCTTCGGCGCGCTTTCCGTCCGACAGTTTCTTTTTCGCCATGATCCAGCCGGCGAAAGGCGACATGTATCTGGCGCGCCTGATCGCTTCTTCGACAAGCCCGTCGTCGCCTATCCTGTAAGCCGCGACCGCGGCGTAGTCCGCCACGTCTTCCAGGCGCCCTGCTTTTTCCAGCGCTTTGAGCCAGTTTTTGATCGCCTCAACGTCGACTATGTCCAAGGTTCCCAAACGGAAGTTGGAGTAAAGCGTCGCGGCGTGCCAGGTCGTCATTTTCGCGACCGCCAAGTTTTTGGCGGCGAGCTCGAGGTCGCTCCCCTCGCTCTTCATTATTAGGTTGGCTATCGCGTGGATCATGTCCTCCCTTCTGAAGCCCAGAAGGTTAAGGGCGAAATAGCAGTTCATCGCCTGGGGATAATTCGTCACGGCGGCGTAGCTGTTGGCCTCGCACCTGAGGAGGCAGGCGAAAAGTTTCGGGTCCTGGTGCGTTTTTTTCTGCAGCTCCTTCCTTATCTCCTCAAGGTCCCTTATCGTCCTGTAAGGGTCCGTTTCGGAGTAAGAGTCGGCGTTCAGGGTGCGCGCCCAGTTCTCGCAGTAGATCTTCTTGTTGGCCGGCAGTTCTTCCACTTTTTTCCAGAGCTCCCTGGCCGCGGCGGTATTGTCGCTGTAGTAGTGCTGCAGCCCCTCCAGGAAGAAGCGGAACTCCTCCGGCATGTCGGGCGGGACCTCCATAAGCTCCAAAGCGGGCTTTTCGGGCTGGTCGTAGAGGCCGTAGCGCGCCCAGTAGCGGCGGTAGTTGTAGTCGTCCCTGGCGCGCGTGAAGTCAAGGAAGGCGTTCTCGGCATGGCGGTAAACTTCCGCCAATTCGGCCTGGCGGTCTTTTTTCAGCTGCGTGAAGGAGAGCGCCTGGGCGAACTCGCTGTCGCCGGGCTGCCAGCCGGTCAAGGCCTCGCTAGGCAGCTTGTCGCTGCCGGAGAGCGCTATTATGGCGCTGTTGGTCGGCCAGGGCGGGACGGAGGAAAGGATCCTCGCCGCCTCGTCGGCTGACAAAAGAAACTCCCCGCCGAAGGAGGCGAGGGCGAACGTTAGGCAGAGCGCCAGATATAGCGAACCTTTTCCAACCATACCCAAATATTATACAAATTCAGCTTAAATTTTGATAAGATAAGTCTATAAACAAACCAATAAGCAAGGAGTCTTGTATGCGTAATTTTTCCTATCTTTCGCTTGCGGTGATCGCGATCTTCCTTGAAGCCTGCTACACCGTTCCGGTCACCGGACGCTCGGCTTTCATAATGACTTCCGTCGCGCAGGAAAAGGCTCTGGGCCTGGAAGCCTACAATGTTTACAAGACCAACAGCGTCGTCCTTACCGACTACGCCATCAACAACCGCGTCAGGACGATCGGGCAGAGGATCGCGAAAATAGCGGAACAGGACACTCCGGGCATGGAATGGGATTGGGAATTC
>JAFYHD010000072.1 GCA_017539325.1 bacterium
ATTGTCCCTCCAACGCGCTCAACCGTTTCGATCTGGCGCTGACCCTTGCGGCCGGGGGCGACAACGAGAACGCTATCAAGCAGACCAAGGCCGGGCTGCTGCTATACCCGGAAGCGGAAGGCAAGATCCTCTATTCCGATCTTTTGGAAGCCGTGGGCGGCCCCTTGCTTGACGAAGCCATAGAGCTTTTCCGCAAAAACGAAATGGACAAGGCTCTGGCCATCCTTGAGCCTTTGTGCGAACGCTTCCCCGATTACGCCAAAGCGAGCGCCTATCTCGGCCACGCCGCCCATTTGAAACTTCCGCCGGACAGGAAGAAGGCTGAGAAAGCTTACAGAGCCGCGCTCGCGGCTACGCGCTACGTTCCCCTTTCCCGCCAGGACCTGGCCGTGATCTACGACAACCTGGGCTCGATAGTTTTGAGGAAAGGCGAGCTCGCGGAAGCGGAGAGCTACTACAGGCTCGGCATCGCCCAGGAGAGCGAATACGCTCCGGTCTATTTCAACTTCGGGCTGTTGAGAGCCCACAGCGAGGCCTTTACGGAAGCCTCCGTTGCTTTCATGGACGCCGTGAGAAGGGATAAAAGCATGGCCGATTACATCGCCGCTCATCCCAAGCTCGCGAAATTCCGCACGACAACTGATTACACCAACTTACTAGTTACGATAAAAAAGGAGTCTGATTCCAATGAGTAAAGCGAAGATCAAATTCGGGACCTCCGGCTGGAGGGCCATTTTAGCTGAAGATTTCACTTTTGAGAACGCCGCCAGAGTCGTCGACGCCATCATTTTATACCTGCGCTCGACCGGCAGATCAAACCTTAGCGTCATAGTCGGCAGCGACGCCCGCTTCCTCGGCAAAGAGTTCAGGGAACGCACGGCCAAACAATTGGCCAAGGCCGGGATCAACGTTTACTGCACGGAAAGAGACTGCCCCACTCCCGTCCTTTCTTTCTGCGTCCGCAGCATGGGGCTTGACGGCGCCATAAACTACACCGCGAGCCACAACCCCGCCGAATACCAGGGGCTGAAATTCTCCGTCGAGCACGGCGAAGGCGCCGGCACGGAAGTGACGAAATTCATCGAGCAGCATATCGACCAGCCGGTCGGGCCCGCCGAGAAGGAAGGCAAGATAGTCATGCTCGACCCGAGGGAGCCCTATTTCGCCGAACTGACGAAACTGGTCGACCTTGAAGCCATAAAGAAAGCGAACCTGAAAGTCGCCTGCGACGTCCTCTACGGAACAGGCAGGGAATACCTGGACGAGATGCTCAAACGCTCCGGCGCTGAAGTGACGGCCCTTCACAACTGGGTGAATCCCTCCTTTGGCGGACGCCGTCCGGAACCGGCCGCGGAAAACATGCCCGAGCTGATCAAGATGGTCAAGGAAGGCCCCTACGCCCTGGGCCTCGGCACTGACGGCGACGCCGACCGCTTCGGCATCGTTGATTCTGACGGCACCTTCTACAACGCCAACCAGGTATTGTGCCTCGTTTCCTGGCATTTGGCCAAGAACCGCGGCTTGAAAGGCGCCATCGTCAGAAGCGTCGCCACGACAGGCTACCTTGACCGTCTGGCGAAATACCTCGGCGCCGAACTCATCGAAGTTCCCGTCGGCTTC
>JAFYHD010000073.1 GCA_017539325.1 bacterium
CAACGAAAACGGCGAGGTCGTAGGTTTCAACATCGAGCTGATCAAGAGGCTGGCGCTCTACTTGAACGTCAAGGCCGACATTGTCGTCATGGATTATGACAAGCTCTACGAGGCGGTCGGAACGGGCGAGGTCGATCTGGCCGTCGCCAGCATGGACGTGAAGGAAGGCATGGAAAGTTCCATACTCTTTAGCGACGAATACGTCGACTGCCCGGTGGCGGTCATGGTGCGCAAGGTGAAGTAAAATGGCTTTTTCCTTTTTTAGCAGGCTTTTCGAAAAAGAACTTGTGGTGGTCTCCGGGCTGCCGCGCTCCGGGACATCCATGATGATGAAGATGCTGGAAGCGGGCGGCATTCCTCCGCTGCAGGACAACATCAGGACGGCCGACGAGGACAACCCGAAAGGCTACTACGAATTCGAGAGAGTGAAAAAACTCCCCAACGACACGGCCTGGATGCCCGAGGCGGTCGGCAAGGCGGTCAAGATCATAGCCCTTTTGCTTACCAAGCTTCCCCTGAAGGGCTACCGCTACAAGGTGCTCTTCATGCGCCGCGATATCGAGGAGATCATGAAGAGCCAGAAGCAAATGCTGATAAGAAGGGGAGAGAGCCCGGACAAGATCTCCGACGAGGAGATGATCACGACCTACAACCGGCATCTTTCCGAAGTTTTGAGTTTTCTGGAAGCCAATTCCTGCTTCACGGTCTTTTTCGTGAACTACAACGACCTTATGCGCGACCCCGAGGACTGGGTGCCGAGGATCGCCGCTTTCCTTGGGAAAGAGATAGACATTGAGGCTATGAAGGCCGTTGTCGATCCCAACCTTTACCGCAACCGCCGCTAGACTTTTATGCCTCCACATTTTCACGGCGGATCGCAAGGCGATAGGATAACCAAAGCGGGGATGAAGATCCTCTGGGGGTACGTGTGGCAGTACCGCTACCGTTTCCTCATCGGCGTATTGGGCCTTGCCTGCATAGACATGGCGGTCTTGTTGATGCCGCACTTCATCGCCCTGGCTTTCGACGCGCTGTCCGACGGCACGGCCACCAGGGAGCTCCTAAGAAAGCTCTGCCTGACAATGATCGCGAT
This sequence comes from bacterium, assembly GCA_017539325.1. Lineage (GTDB taxonomy): Bacteria > Auribacterota > UBA3054 > UBA3054 > UBA3054 > UBA3054. The sequence goes on from JAFYHD010000073.1 coordinate 1,094, forward strand.
CATGACCGCCGGCATTTTCTTCCGCTTCCTCTGGCGCTACTGTTTTTCCGGCGTGGGCTTGAAGATAAACCGCGACCTTAGGCAAAAGATCTTCGATCATCTGCAGACGATGCCGCCCGAGTATTTCGACAAGCACAGGGTGGGCGACCTTACCGCGCACATGACCAACGATGTGCAGGCGGTCGAGCATTCCGTAGCCTTCGGCATGTTAGCGGGCGCCGACTCCCTCGTCATGGGCGGCATGATCATCGTTCTGATGCTCCAGGAAAACTGGAAGCTGGCGCTTCTGGTGCTCGTTCCCGCGCCGATCATCATGATAGTCGTGAGAGTGATAGGCCGCCAGATCAGGGTACTCTTCGGCAAGGTCCAGGAATCTTTCTCCGCCATGAACGAGCGCGCCCAGGAGATCTTCGCCGGCATCATGGTGGTAAAGGCCTACGGCGACGAACCGGCGTCTTTGGAGAGTTTCGGAAAAGAGGGGAAGGCTTACGTCGACAACAGCATCGCCCTGGTCAGGAAATGGGCGATGATGGGGCCGCTCATCATGGTGGTCTCCAACCTTTGCATGGCGCTTCTTCTGTGGTTCGGCGGAAAACGCATCATAATGGGCGAAATGCCCTTGGGAACTTTCACGAAGTTCTACATGTACCTTGGCACCATGACCTGGCCCATGATCGCCGTCAGCGAAGTCATCAACCACCTCGAGAGAGGCTGCGCGAGCGCCGAGCGCATCCAGACGATCATAGAGGAGGAGAGCACCATAAAGGACGGCACGGAAAACGTCAAGGGAGAAACGCTCCTGGAAGTGAAGGATCTCACCTACAAGTATCCCGGCGCTATTAAGAACGCTCTGGAAAACATCACCTGCCACGTGGCGGAAGGGGAGACTTTGGGCATCGTCGGAAGGACGGGCTGCGGCAAGACGACCTTGGTCGATCTGTGCATGCGCCTTTACAGTCCGCCTCCCGGCACGGTCTTTTTGAACGGTAAAGACGTGGCGGAATACAAGCTTGACGAACTGAGGGGCGTCTTCGGCTACGTGCCGCAGGAGCCTTTCCTTTTCAGCATGACGATAAAGGACAACATCCGTTTCGCCAAGCCTGAAATGGACGACGAGGAAGTCGTCTACTGGGCGAAGAAAGCCTTCATCCACGACGACATCATGCGCTTCAACGACGGGTACGACACCTGGGTGGGCGAGAGAGGCGTGACGCTTTCCGGCGGCCAGAAACAGAGAATCGCCATCGCCAGGGCGCTTTCCTTGAGGCCTAGGATACTTGTCCTTGACGACGCGCTCTCCGCGGTGGACGCGGAAACTGAGAGCGAGATCCTAAAAGAGCTCGGCGAGATCAGGGGCAAGTCGACGAACATCATCATCGCCCACAGGCTCTCGGCCGTGAAGAACGCGGACCGTACGATCGTCCTGGATCACGGCAAGATCGAAAACATCGGCGTGCACGAGGAATTGAAGGTCAGTTCGCCTTACTATAAAGAGCTTTTCATGCTGCAAAGCGCCGTAATAGAGGATGGGAAATGAGTCATAGCCACAAAGATTTCGATGCTGAAGATCAGTATAAGAGCGGCTTTGACATAAGCTACATCAGGCGCTTCCTCGGATACGCGGCGCCTCAGAAGCTTTACATCATCCTCGCTCTGGTTTTCCTGGCGCTCAGCTCCGCCACGCAGCTCATTACGCCGAACATTTACAGGAAGAGCATAGACAACTATCTCGTTCCTCTCTACACCTTCGTCGATTCCAAAGATGAGGCTTTCGTAAAATTCCCGAAACTCGCGGAAGTGGCGATCCCCGCCGGAGACGCTACCGCCGCCGTGCCGACGAGCTTTTTGGAAAAGAACAAGGACATCAGCGATTCCATAAAAAATAAGGGCGAGAACCACTACATCTTCAAGCAGGAAAGCTATGACGGGACGCACGGCTTCGTCTATGGCGGCAACTGGTTCGTTCCTGACAAAGAGTTCGCGGACATCGACCCGGCGCTCCTCACGAAAATAAGGGGCACGGACATCACGGGCCTGAAGAGGATGTTCTGTCTCTTCCTGCTCGTTCTGGCCGTTCACGCCCTCGCCGACTACTTCCACCGCCTGACGCTTGAAATTGCCAGCCAGCGCACGATGTACTCTTTGAGGATGGCTTTGTTCAAACATCTTCAGAGCCTTTCCGTCTCGCTTTTCAACAGGACGCCTATCGGCAAGCTCGTGACCAGGGTGACGAACGACATCGAAGCCATCAACTCGATGCTTTCGACCGTCGCTGTCCAGATCCTGGCCAGTGCCGGCATGTTCATCGGCTCGCTCATCATCGTTTTGTACATCAACTGGAAGCTGACGCTGGTCTCGCTCGCGGTGCTTCCTTTCTGCGTCGTCATCACGATCGTTTTCAGGCTCATCGTAAGGAAAGTCCACCGCGAACTGAGAAGGATCTTAGCTAAGATCAACGGCGTTCTGACGGAGGAATTCTCCGGCATCAAGATGATACAAAGTTTCAACCAGCAGAAGCGCAGAAGGGAAGAGTTCGCGGAAGTGAACGCCTCCTATTACAAGGCCGGCTTCAAGAACGTCATCTGCATGGGTGTCTTCGGTCCGATACTTGACCTCATCCGTCATTTCGGTACGGCGCTCATCATCCTCTACGGCGGCATCTGCGTACTTGACGGCGACTTGACGCTGGGTTCTCTGATGGCCTTCATCACGTACTTCGGCCACCTCTGCAATCCCTTGATGCAGATATCGAACCAGATAACTCAGCTGCAGAGCAGCCTGGCGGCTTCGGAGCGCATCTTCACGCTCCTCGACACCAAGAACGAGGTGGCTCAGCCCGAGCTGCCTGTGATAGTCGGGAAGCCGCAAGGCGAAGTGGAATTCCGGAACGTGGACTTTTCTTACATCGAGAACGAGCAGGTCCTGAAAGACGTCTCTTTCAAGATCGAGCCCGGCAAGAGCATCGCTATCGTCGGTCCGACGGGCGCCGGCAAGTCCTCTTTGATCAACCTGGTCTGCCGCTTCTACGACGCCAACAAGGGGGAGGTGCTCCTTGACGGCGTGAACGTCAAAGACTGGTCGAACGAGGAACTGAGAAAACACATCTCCATCGTTCTGCAGGGCACCTTCGTCTTCAGCCGCTCCATCTATGAGAACATCGCTTTGGGCGATCCTACGATCACGAGGGAGAAGGCCATAAAAGCCGCCGAGACCGTCTGCGCCAACCAGTTCATAGAGAAACTGCCGCACGGCTACGATGAAGTGATGGCGGAACGCGGCGCGACGCTCTCCGCAGGCGAAAAGCAGCTGCTTTGCTTCGCCAGGGCTTTGGCGCACGATCCGAAGATATTGATCCTCGACGAGGCGACCAGCAACGTCGATCCGGCGACCGAGCATCTGATCCAGGACGCCATCGACAAACTGATGATCGGCCGCACGTCTATGATCGTGGCGCACCGCCTTTCCACCATCCACAAGGTGGACGAGATCTTCGTCCTTGACGACGGCAAGATCATAGAAAGAGGCAGCCACGCCGAACTGATGGCCAAGAAGGGCGCCTACTACGATCTCTACCTTTTGCAGTTCAGCCGCAGGATCTGAAAAACATGTGAGTATCTTGTGGAAACTTCAGGGGATAAGCGTTGAGTATAATGTAAACAAAATATGATCTTTAATCTGGAACATAAGGACAAGGGCTCTCTCGCGAGGGCCGGCGTCGTCAGGACCGCGCACGGAACTTTCACCACGCCGCGCTTCATGCCGGTGGGGACGAGGGCCGCAGTCAAGGCTATGCCGAATTGCGAGCTGGAAGCTTTGGGCGCCGACATCATCCTGGGGAACACGTATCATTTGATGACGCGTCCCGGTATGGAGACTATGGCGAAGCTGGGCGGCCTGCACAAGTTCATGTCCTGGGATCGTTCCATACTTACCGACAGCGGAGGCTTCCAGGTCTACAGCCTGGCCGATCTCAGAAACATCAGCGACGAGGGCGTGGCCTTCAAGAGCCATATCGACGGCCAGAAGATGTTCCTGGGCCCCAGAGAATCGATGCTCATGCAGCAGGTCCTTGGATCGGATATCGCCATGACTTTCGACGAGTGTCCGCCGGCTATGGCGGAAAGAAAACATATCGAATCGGCTGTCAACAGGACGCTAAGGTGGCTTGGCACCTGCGTAGAATCCAACAAGGCTTTCAACGAGCGCGAGGGCGGGGATTTTCCCCGGCAGCTTCTCTTCGGCATCGTGCAGGGCGGCGTCCTCGACGACGAGAGGCTGCGCTGCCTTGAAGGGATAATGCAATACGATCTGCCGGGCCTGGCCATCGGCGGCCTGGCGGTGGGCGAGCCGCCCGCGGAAATGTACCGCGTCTGCGATTTTTTGTGCGACGGCCATATGCCGGAAAATAAGCCGCGCTATCTTATGGGCGTGGGCACGCCGGAGGATCTCGTGAACTGCGTGATGGCTGGCATAGACATGTTCGACTGCGTGATGCCGACCAGGAACGCCAGGAACGGCACGGCCTTCACGACTTTCGGGAACGTGCCGGTGAAAGCCGGGCGCTACGCCCTGGACGAGCGTCCTCTGGAAGAAGGCTGCGCTTGCCCGGTCTGCCAGCGCTACACTAGGGCATATTTGCGACATCTCTTCAACGTCGGCGAATCATTGGCGGGCTATTACCTTACGGTGCACAATCTGCATTTCTATCTTGGGCTGATGAAAAAGATGCGCGAAGCGATTTTGGAAGACCGCTTCAAAGAGTTCGCGGCGGAATTTTTGGAAACCAGGAAACGGGGCGAAAATGGCTAAGAAGGAAGAAAAGAACGCTTCGCCCGTGCTGGTCCAGAACCGCAAGGCGCACTACGATTATCACATCCTGGAAACTTACGAGGCCGGGCTGGCGCTCGTGGGGACGGAAGTGAAAGCCTTAAGGGAAAGGCAGGGGAGCATCCAGGAAGCTTACTGCAAACCTGTGAAGGGCGAGCTTATGATGATCGGCTCCCGCATCAACGAGTACGACAAAGGCAACCGCTTCAACCACGACCCTGAGAGGGCGAGGAAGCTTCTGATGCACCGCAACGAGATCATCCGCCTCAGCCAGAAGATCGAGCGGAAAGGCCTGACGCTGATCCCTCTGAAACTCTACCTTAAGAGAGGCAAGGTGAAAGTCGAACTGGGGCTTTGCGAAGGCAAGCACAGTTACGACAAGAGCGCGGCCCTGAAAGAGAAGGCGGTCAAAAAGGAAGCGGAGCTTTCCTTTGAGAAAGCCAGGCGTAGATAGGGGCGCCTTTTGATATAATGATGAAAATAATTTTCCATTTAAATTCATGAAGATCATAGAGACTAAAGAGGCCCTGGAAGAGCTTCTCAGGGAGCGCAAAGGCACAAGGCCTTCCCAGAAATTAAAAGAGACGGTCAGCTCGATCATAAAGAGCGTAATGAAAGGAGGCGACGCGGCGATCTGCGAATACACGAAGCAGTTCGACAAATGCGAGCTTAGCCCCAGCAAGCTCAAGGTCAGCAAAAGGGAGATCGAGAACGCGAAATGTCCTCCCGACCTTGAGAAGGCTATTCTGCGTTCCGCGGAGAGCATCCGCGCTTTCCACGAGCATCAGCTCCGCTCAGAGTGGCGGGAGAAAGCTCCCTTCGGCGGGGAATTCGGCGAAGTGTACCGCCCTGTCGAAAGGGCTGGCGTCTACGTTCCCGCCGGCACCGCACCCCTTGTCTCCAGCGTTTTGATGAGCGTTATCCCGGCCCAGGTCGCGGGAGTGAAGAGCATCTGCCTTGCCACGCCCTGCGACAGCGAGGGAAAGGTCAATCCCGGGATCTTGGCGGCCTGCAAGCTCCTTAATGTCAAGGAACTTTACAGAGGTCACGGTCCCTCCCTAGTCGCGGCCATGTGCTTAGGGACAAGGGCCATTCCGAAAGTCGACGTGATCGCCGGCCCCGGCAGCGCGGCCGTGACGGAAATGAAGCGCCAGCTTTTCGGCGCCGTGAACGTCGACCTTATCGCCGGCCCCAGCGAGAGCCTCATAATAGCCGATGAAACGGCCGAGCCGCGCTTCGTCGCCGCCGACATTATGTCGCAGGCCGAGCATCACGGCAGCAAAACCTATGTGATCGTGACGAGCAAAAAGCTGGCTGAAGCCGTGTTCGCGGAAGTGAGATCGCTCAACAAAAACGAGCTGGCCGGCGCGGTCGAAAAATCCGGGCTTGAAAATCTTTCCGCAGTGGTCGTCAAAGACCTGAAAGAAGCCGCCGCGGCTTCGAACGCGATCGCTCCCGAACACCTGCAGATCATGACGAAAGATGACGAGGCTGTCCTCGCGCACATAACGAACGCCGGCGCGGTCTTCCTTGGCAAATGGACGCCCGTGCCGATGGGCGACTTCGCCTTCGGCCCCAGCCATGTGCTGCCGACAGGCGCCGCGGCCGCCTTCATGAGCGGGCTTTCCACCGCCACGTTCATCAAGCGCATGAGCGTCATGAAGGCTGACGAAACAGGTTTTGCCAACATGTCCAAAACGATGGAAGTGTTTTCAAAATACGAACAGCTTCCGGCTCATGGTTTCACTTCTACCGTAAGGAAGGAAAAATGAAACTGAAAGTCCTGACCGAAGGTGACGAAAGGCTGAGAGTGATCTGCAAGCCCGTTACGAAAATAACGCCGGCCATCAAAAAGCTCATCGCCGACATGATCGAGACGATGTACTACAAGAAAGGCGTGGGATTGGCGGCTCCGCAGGTCGGAAGCGACCTTAGGATCATCGTCTTCGACCCGAGGACCACAAAGAGAAGAAAACCGCAGGTCCTGATCAACCCTGAATTATCAGAGATGAGAGGGGAGATAAGAGGGGACGAAGGCTGCCTCTCCTGCCCGGGCTTGTGGGGCGAAGTAGTAAGAAGCGCGCACGTCCTTGCCAAGGGTTTCAACGAAGCCGGCGAACCGGTCGAGATCGAATCAGACGGCGGAGTTTTGAGCGTGGTATTGCAGCACGAAACGGATCATCTGGACGGGATACTGTTCCTCGACAGGCTGGATCCGGCGCAGCAGCTAAGAGTGATGAAGGAGAGGGAGGAACTTTAGATGGTGGGCGTTACTGGACTCGAACCAGTGACTTCTACCTTGTAAGGGTAGCGCTCTAACCAACTGAGCTAAACGCCCCGACTCAATTGCTGTAATTCTACTAAAAGCCCCTTTTAAATTCAAACCAAAAGGCTTATAAATAACCCAAACATATTAAGGAGAAACATGAATAAAGAACTGAACAAGGAATACCTTGGCAAGCTTGCCAAAGACTTTTCCAAATGCCCGAAGAACAAGCTCGCGATGAACGCCGTCACGAAGAGCGGCCCCCGCGCCGCCGTGACC